>NZ_JAJKGM010000014.1:0-80649 GCF_021412605.1 Clostridium celatum | reverse complement strand
TATTAAATTTTATCCACAACTAATAATAGAAAAACCCTCTGTTTTTAAACAGGGGGTTTTTCAACAAACTGATAAAACTTAACCTATGGTTAAGTTTTTTCTTTTATATAAAGGGCAAAAAATTGCCCTTTTAGCTTTTATAAATTCTTATAGAATTATGATCTAGTAATTCATTAAAAATCATTTTAGCACCAGATAAATAATCATAATCAGAATTAGAATCAGTAGATTTTAATAAAGACCAAGTAGCATTATAAAATTTAACTACAAAAAGATAGTCTAAAAGCCTTTCGTAATATTCAACTTTAAAATTTCCTAAATAAAGTTTTAGCAAATCCTTTCTAGATTTTTCAGTTAAAAACCATGAGATAGTTGCTAAATCGAAAAATATATCACCCATAGAAGAATACTCATAATCAACAAAATATAAATTATCGTTACTTAAAATAATATTTGAAGCATTTAAATCGTTATGACAAAGTCCAATTAAAGGACTTTTATTAAGTTTAATTTCTAGATTGTTTAAGTAATCTAATAGTATATCTATAGAGGTGGGTAATGGAAGATTTAAGTCTTTACATATATTAATTCTTTTCCTTATATGATTAAAAGGATTAAACAATTTTTCGCATTTTAAATTATGAAGCTTTCTTAGAGAGTTAGAAAGATTGTGTAAAAAATTAATTGAAGAAAAATCGTCTAAAGATGGCATAACTCCATCAATCCAAGCAGTAATCATATTTCCGCTTTTGGGGGAAAAGTAGTATAAATTTGGAGCTATATGTATTTCGCAAGCTTTATTTAATATTGATAATTCATTATTTCTATCAGTATGTATATAATTATGTGTACAAATTTTTATAAAGTAAGGTGTATTGTTATAAAGTACTTTATAATTTTCACTACTAAGTCCACCAAGTCTTTCTATATACGAAATATTTTTGACATCCCAAGCTGTTTGAGATTTTAAAAAATTTAATAAGGTAGTATTCATGCTATTCTCCTAAATGAATCATTAAATTTCACCAAAGGGTAAATATATAATTTGATAAGATAAATTTGCAACTTTCACTAAGATAAAAAGTTGCTTTAAATAACAATATTGACATTTAAATAAATAATAAAGTATTATAACAAAAAAAGCTGGTGTTTAAAATAAATATGGAGGTGAAAAATAAATGGAAAATCAAATTATTGAATTTGAAAAAATAGTCAATGGAATAACTGGTGCTGATAAAGAGGTAATGAAAGAAGCAAAATTAAGAGTTGATAGTTTAGCTAAACCTTTAGGAAGCCTAGGAAAACTAGAGAGTATTGCGATAAAGTTTTCAGGAATTACAGGAAAAATAAAAAATGAAATAAATAAAAAATGTATAATAATAATGTCGTCTGATAATGGGGTTGTTGAGGAAGGCGTTGCATCAGCACCACAAAGCGTTACTTTAGCTCAAACTATTAATTTTGGAAGAGGGTTAACAGGAGTAGCAGTGTTAGCTAAGCAAAATAATGCTGATTTAAAAGTCGTAGATATTGGTGTAAATACAGATAAGGAAATACCAGGGGTTATTAATAGGAAAATTAGAAAAGGTACATCAAATATAGTTAAAGGACAAGCTATGAGCTATAGTGAATGTATAAAGGCTATAAATACTGGAATTGAAATGGCTAAAAAAAGTTATGAAGAAAAGTATAGTATATTAGGTGTTGGAGAAATGGGAATAGGTAACACAACTACAAGTAGTTCAGTCCTTGTTAGTCTTACAGATTGTACTATAGAAGCAGCTGTTGGAAAGGGAGCAGGAATAACTAATGAAGCATTTGCTAAGAAAAAGTGGGTAGTACAAGAAGCTATAAAAGTAAATAAACCAGATAAAAATAGTCCTGTTGATGTACTAGCAAAAGTAGGTGGATTTGATTTAGCTGGAATGGTTGGTGTATTTTTAGGAGCAGCCTATTATAAGCTACCAGTAGTTATAGATGGTTTTATTTCAGCTGTTGCAGCACTTGTAGCAGTTAGACTAAATCCATTAGTAAGGGATTATTTAATTCCATCTCATTGTTCTAAGGAGATTGGATATAATATTGCAATGAAAGAATTAGATTTAGAGCCAATGGTTAATTTAGATATGAGGCTTGGAGAAGGAAGTGGATGTCCTATAGCTTTTTCTATAGTTGAATTTAGTTTAGCTATGATGAATAATATGGCTACTTTTGAAGAAGCAGAAATAAATGACGATTATTTAGAAGAAGTAAGAGGAGAAGAAAATTATATAGTTTAGAAAAATTAAATATAATGTTAATTTACATAAACTATATTTTTAGGAGCGATTATGATTACTTTGGTTGTAGGTGGAGCTAAAAGTGGAAAATCAATGTTTGCGCAAGATTTAGCAAAATCTTTAGAGAATAAAAATGGGAAACTATATTATATTGCAACTATGAATCCATATGATTTAGAAGATTTAAAAAGAATAGAAAATCACTTAAATGAAAGAAAAGGATATGGATTTAATACAATTGAAGAACCAGTTAATATGATAAATGTTGCAGAAGTATTAGAAAAAGAAGATACAGTTTTAATAGATAGCATTACATCTATTGTTACAAACTCTATGTTTAAGGGAAAAGAATTTATTAAAGAAGTTAGTGAAGAAATAATATATGGATTAATAAATATTACAAAAAAATCAAAGAATGTAGTTTTTGTTTCTGATTATTTATTTAATGATAGTATATTATATGATTGTTATACTGAAAACTTTAGAAAAGAGCTTGGCGTTATAAATAGGGAATTAGCTAAAATAGCAGACGTTGTAGTTGAATGCTCTTATGGAAATGTAATTTATCATAAGGGGTTTATGGATATTTATTCCAAAAGTATAATGAATGAATAAAGGAGAAAACAATGAAAAAATATTATAAGGGATTATTAATGGCTATAAGTATGTTTACCATTATTCCATTACCACATTATGAATGGGATGATGAAGGTGGTAAAAATATAATGAAATTTTATCCTATCATAGGTTTAATTGTTGGACTTATATGGTATTTTAGTTATAAGTTATTATATTTAATAGGGGTAAGTACTATGGTAGTAGCAGCAATAACTATGATAGTACCTTTTTTAGTAACAGGAATGCTACATTTAGATGGATTTATGGATGTTTGTGATGCACTTTTATCTAGAAGAGATAAAAATGAAAAACTTAGAATTTTGAAAGACCCTCATACTGGAGCTTTTGCTGTAATATCTGTAGTTATGTTGTTTACAGTTAATTTTGCAGCATTATATACTATCGTAGATAATAATAAGAATTTAGTAGGATTAATTTTAATACCTATAATTTCAAGAAGCTTAATAGGTTTTTTATTATTAAATAAAGAGTCTATGAAGGAGAGTTCTTTAGGTGCTTTTTTTAAACAAGGAACAGGAAAAGTAGATAAAGCGATACTTTTAAGCTTTTTAGTAATAACAACAGTAATAGCTATGATTATTTTTAATTTTTATGGAATAATACTTTCAGCTGTAATGATAATTATAAGTACATTATTAGTAAATAATGCTTGCAAGGAGTTTGATGGTATATCAGGTGATAGTGCAGGTTATGGGCTTGTTATTGCAGAGTTAATTGGAGTTTTAATATTAAGCATAATTTAGTATTTTATAATTTGAGAATAATATACTTAGTAGTTATAGATTAAAAGTAATTATATAGATTATTATTTGGAGGTGTGTAACTTGATTTTGATTTTTGGTGGTGCCTATAATGGTAAGTTAGAATTTATTAAAGAAAAATTTGAAGTTAGTGATGATGAGATATTTTATTGTACTGATAGTAAAATAGACTATTCAAAAAAAGTAATTTCAGGATTTCATAAATTTACATATAGTAATGTTTTAAATGAAATAAATTCATTACAGTATATAAAAGAAAATATGAATTTATTTCAAGATAAAATTATAGTTTGTGATGAAATATCAAGTGGAATAGTTCCTTTAAAAAAAGAAGATAGAAAGTGGAGAGAAGAAACAGGAAGATGTCTTCAATTTTTATCAAAAGAGTCATCTAGTGTATATAGAGTGTTTTGTGGTATACCAACAATAATTAAAGGTTAATTACTTTATTAACTGACAATATTATTTGTTGGTTTTTCTTTTTATCAATATAAATAGATATATTTCTTAAACTTTTATATGCTTTTGAGATAAAGTGTTAGTTGTACAATAGGTTTAAAAATGATATTCTCGTAAGAGATAATTGTAAGGAGAATAAACTTATGGAAAATTTGATTGTATATTTAATTAGACATGGAAAAACAGAGGCTAATGAGAAACATCTTTATTGTGGTAAAAGTGATATATCTTTAAATGATAACGGCATAAGTGAATTAAGGGAATTGAAGAGTAGAATTAACTATCCCAATTGTAAGATGATTTTTAGTAGTGGGGCTAAAAGGGCAAATGAAACAATAAATATTTTATATCCAGCAGTTGAGTATAAGGAGATATCAGAATTTTGGGAATACGATTTTGGTGACTTTGAAATGAAAAGTTACGATATGCTTAAGGACAACAAGGACTACATAAATTGGATAACTGATAGAAATGGACAAGTATCATGCCCAAAGGGTGAAAGTAAAATTCAATATAGAGAAAGAATTAAAAAATCTTTTAAGAAATTTATTGAAAAATCTTTTGATGATGAAATTGAAGCAGTGTGTTTAGTTTGTCATGGTGGAACAATAGGAACTATACTAGAGATTTTTTATGATAATAATAAAAGCTTTTATGAACATCAACCAGCATGTGGAAGGGGATATAAAATTAATATAGAAAAAATATCAAAAAAAGATTTTAAAATTATAAAGATAGATAATATTTAATTATAGAAAGGTTAGAAAAATGATGCAAATAATAATAGGATTTTTATTAGACTTAATAATTGGTGATCCACAAAATCCAATTCATCCAATAAGATTAATAGGTTCATTATGTAGCTATACCGAAAAAATATTTAGAAAAATATTGAGAAATTATTTAAAATTAGCAGGATTATTAACTTGGATAATAGTAGTTTTAGTTGTATTTTTCTTTAATTATTTATTGCTAAAAGGAGTAAATGCTATTAGTCCAATTTTATCCATAATACTAGAAGCTATTATGATTTATTTTTGTATAGCAACAAAAGCACTTAAGGATGAGGGCTTAAAAGTAGTTAAATTTATAATAAATAATGATATAAAGGGAGCAAGAAAGCAATTATCTTATATCGTAGGTAGAGATACTAATAATTTAGATAAAGAAGCGATACTTAAAGCTGTTGTAGAAACGGTTGCAGAAAATATGTCAGATGGTGTTATATCACCACTTTTTTATGCTGGAATTGGGGGGGCACCTTTAGCATTTCTTTATAAAGCAGTTAATACTATGGATTCGATGTTTGGATATAAGAATGATAAATATATAGAATTTGGATATTTTCCAGCAAAATTAGATGATGTATTTAATTATATACCAGCAAGATTGACAGGATATTTTACTATTATAGTTTCATTTATTTTAGGATTAAACTATAAAAATAGTTTAAATATTTACAATAGAGATAAAAGAAATCATAGTAGTCCTAATAGTGCGCATCCAGAAGCGGCGGTTGCGGGAGCACTTGGAGTAAAATTAGGTGGAGCTAATTATTATTTTGGAAAACTTGTAGAAAAACCTACTATTGGAGATGATTTAGAAAGAGTGGATTTAAATAAAGTAAATATGACCAATAAGATTTTATATGGAGTTTCTATATTGGGGTGCACTATGGCAGTTATATTAAATGTTATAGTATCAAAATTGTTATAGAAAATAATGAAATGAGGTGTAAGTCTTGGCTATACATGGAGGAAATATTGAAGAAATAGGAAGAAAATATAAAATTAATTCAAAGGAAATTATAGATTTTTCAGCGAACATAAATCCATTAGGTTTAAGTAAAAGTGTGAAAAAAGCAATGATAGAGGCAATTGATAAGGTAGAAAGATATCCTGATATTACATATTATGACTTGAAAAACTCTATTAGTAATTTTGAAAATATAAGTAGTGAAAATATAAGTTTAGGTAACGGAGCAGCAGAAGTTATTTTTAATATAGTTAGAGCAATAAGACCTAAAAAAGCATTATTACCAGCACCTACTTTTTCAGAGTATGAAGAGGCAGTTTTAAGTATAGATGGAGATATAGCATACTATAACTTAAAAGAAGAAAATAATTTTAAGTTAGATAATAAATTTATTGAAGCAATAAAAGATGATATAGATATAGTTTTTATTTGTAATCCTAATAATCCAACGGGATTTTTAACTGATAATAAATTTATAGAAAAAGTTCTAAATAGAGCTTTAAAGACTAATACTGTAGTTGTTATTGATGAGTCTTTTTTAGATTTTATTAAAGAAAATAATATGTATTCAAGTAAAGAATTATTAAAGAAATATAAAAATACTATAATAGTAAAGTCATTAACTAAATTCTTTGCAATACCAGGAATAAGAATAGGATATGGATTATGTGAAAATAGAGAAATAAACGAAAAAATAAATAAGATTGTAGTTCCATGGTCTATAAATATAATAGCAGCTGAAGCAATTATCACAGCACTAGAAGATAAGAAATATATAGATGAAAGTATAATAAATGTAAATGAGGAAAAAATTTATTTATATAGTGCTTTAAAAAAGATAAGTAATATAAAAGTTTTTAATCCAAGTGTTAATTTTATTATGTTTAAGTTGTTAGATAATTTTGATTTAAAGGAAGAATTAATTAAGAAAAAAATATTAATTAGAAGTTGTAATAATTATATTGGATTAAATAATAGTTTTTATAGGGTTGCAGTAAGGACTAGAAAAGAAAATGAAAAATTAATTAGTGAATTACAAAAGATTTTATTTGACAAATAAAAGTAATGAATATATAATCAGTATGAAATTTAATCCATAATAGGTGACTTAAATCTTAATAGGGAATTAGGTTAAAATCCTAAGCTACCCCAGTAACCGTAATACTGACGAAATTCATTAAATTTGCCACTGCATTATATGCGGGAAGGTTTGGAGAGTAGGATGAAGTAAAGCCGGGAGACCTGCCTACTATGTAGAAAATATTATCTTCTGAGGGTGAGATAATAGGTACGAATAAAAGATGTTGCAAAATAAAAGTGATTATAGTAAATAGATTTAAGGTATAAAATTAATATTTTTAGATTGTTACAAGTAATTACTATAATTTTTAAATTATATTTTGCAGTAATTCCAATTTATTATGTATTTTAAAGTGCTCTCATAACTTGATGGCACTTTTTTTAGTTAGTAAAAAATATAGTTAGGAGAAAGTAAAAAGCTTAACTATTAACTTAAAATTCTAACTAAAATCAACCGCTCTAATATAAAAATTTAGGAGGCATAATAATGCAGAAAACAAGAAGAATAATATCATTAATGGCTACTTTTGTAATGGCTATGATGATATTTGTAGGATGTTCAAGTAAGCCTACAACAATGCAAGATAGAGAAGGAAATGAATTCAATGTTCCTACACAAGTTAACACTATAATATCTACTGCACCATCTAATACAGAAGTATTAGTAGCTTTAGGTTTAGCTGACAAATTGGTAGCTGTAGATAAATATTCAGCTGATGTTGAGGGGATAAGTGAAGATATACCTAAGATAGACTTTAGAAATCCAGATGCTGAAGCTATAATTGCATTAAATCCAGATATAGTTATTGCATCAGGGCATAATAAAGCTGGCGATGAAGATCCATTTGCTTTAATAAAAGAAGCAGGTATTCCAGTAGCATATATTCCAAGTAGTTATAGTATTGATGGGATATATGGAGATATAGAATTTATAGCAAGTTTAACTGGAACTGAAAAAGAAGGAACTGAATTAGTTAATTCTATGAAAAAAGAAGTTGAAGCTATAAAAGCTATAGGAGATACTATAACAGATAAAAAGAATGTTTACTTTGAAATAGGTTCAGGGTCTGGTCTTTATACATTTGGAAATGAAACGTTCTTAAATGAACTTATAGAGACAGTAGGAGCTACAAATATATTTGCTAATGAAAATTCATGGATAACAGTAACACCAGAAGCTGTTATAGATGCTAATCCAGATGTTATTTTAGCAAATACACCAGGAACTAATGAAGCAGGAAAGACTGCAGTTGAAGATATAATGAGCAGAGAAGGTTGGGACACGATAAATGCTGTAAAAGATGGAGATATTTATCAAATAGATAAAAATTCATCTTCAAGACCTTCACAAAATGTTATAAAAGCATTAAAGGAAATAGCTAAGGCTATTTATCCAAATGAATACAAAGATTTCTAAAAATAAAATATTATTAATACTGTCAATTCCCCTAGTATTATTAACTATATGTATTGGAACTTCCATAGGAAGTTCCAATATTAGCATATTTGATACTTTTTCTATACTAGCTAATAAATTTTTTAGTGTCCCATTATTAGAAGGAATTGATCCAAAACAAGTTGCTATTATATGGAATTTGAGATTGCCAAGAGTATTACTTGCATTTATTGTTGGGGGTTCTCTTGCAGCTAGTGGAGCAATAGTACAATCAGTATTAAAAAATCAATTAGCATCTCCCTATACATTAGGATTATCTTCAGGAGCATCATTAGGAGTAGGATTAATAATTGTTACAGGGATATCAATACCTTTCTTAGGAAGATTAACTATGCCTGTAGTTGGTTTTTTATGCAGTTTAATAACTATGGTAATAGTGCTTAAATTTACAGAAAAAGTAGATAAAGGAATGTCTAATACAACTATTATATTAGCAGGTATGGTTTTATCTTTATTCTTTAGTGCTACACTTACAACAATTTCAGCTTTAGCTTCAGATAAGATGGAAAGTATAACTATGTGGTCTATGGGATCATTTTCTATGAGAGGATGGAGTTATGTTAAAGCTGGTATTCCATTTTTTATTATAGGAATCTTAGGAGTATCATTTTATTTTAAAGAAATGGACGTTTTAACTTTTGGAGAAGAACAAGCAAAGACTATAGGCGTAGATACGAATAAAGTTAAGAGAAGATTATTTTTATTTGTAGCAATACTTACAGGTAGTGCAGTTGCACTTAGTGGTACTATAGGATTTATTGATTTAATTGCACCACATGTAGTTAGAAAATTATTTGGTTCAAAACATTCTTATGTAGTACCAATGTCAGTAGTTTTAGGTGGATGCATGATGATAATTACAGATTTAGTTTCACGAACTATAGTAGCACCTTCAGAACTTCCAGTTGGAGCAATAACTGCATTAATTGGAGGACCATTTTTTGCTTATATATATTTTAAAAAATCAAAGTAGGTGAGATATATGCTAGAAGTAAAAAGCGTAAGCTGTGGATACGATAGTGAAGATATTGTAAAAAATGTAAGTTTTAAAGTTGAAAGAGGAAATAATCTTTGTATAGTAGGACCAAATGGTTGTGGAAAAAGTACGCTTTTAAAATCCATAGCGAATCTTCTAGATTATAGGGGAAATATAACGTTAGATTCTAAAGAGATGAGCAAATTAACTAGAAAAGATTTAGCTAAGAATGTAGCTTTAATGTCTCAAGCAAGCAATATTTATTTTTCTTATACAGTTTATGAAACAGTATCCCTTGGAAGATATGCACATATTAAAGGTGTATTTTCAAAGATAGGCAAAGAGGATGATGAAATAATACTAAAAAGCATTGAAAATGTTGGTTTGTTAGATATAAAGGATAAACTTATAACAGAGTTGTCTGGTGGGCAGCTTCAAAGAGTATATTTAGCAAGAGCATTTGCACAAGATCCAGATATAATTCTTTTAGATGAACCTACAAATCATTTAGATTTAAAATGTCAAATTGAAATATTAGATTACTTAAATAAGTGGACTAAAGAAAATAATAAAATTGTAGTAGCAGTATTGCATGATTTAAATTTAGTTCAAACTTTTGGTGAAAAAGTAATAATGATGAATAATGGAAAAATAGTTAGTTCAGGTACCCCTAAAGAGGTATTAAATAATGATAAGCTTAAAGATGTGTATGGAGTAGATGTAAAAGGATTTATGATAGAAGCTTTAGAAAAGTGGAAATAATTAAGTTTTAAAAAATTAGTTTATAAGGTTTAATAATTAAAATAAATTAATGCAATATAAATATCTAATATAAATAATAAGCTGTAAGTAGGTTAGTATTTATATTAGATATTTTCTAATATTATTAGAACTTCTATTAATAAAGAAAGGATAAAATTATGAGAAAATTTATAATGTCATATAGTTGTGGAAAAGATAGCACGTTAGCTTTATATAGAATGATAAAAAATGGACATATTCCAGCTTCATTACTTGTAACAGTAAATAAATCAGAAAATAGATCATGGTTTCATGGAGTACCGGAAGCGTTAATAAAAAAAGTATCTAACTCGTTAAATATTCCAGTTATATTAGTAGAGTCAAAAGGGGATAATTATGCAAGCACGTTCACTGAAGCTTTAATACATGGTAAAAAGAATTTAGGAGTTGATTCATGTATATTTGGTGATATTGATTTAGAAGAGCATAGAACGTGGTGTACAGATAGATGTAATGAAGCTGGAATAGAAGCTATTTTCCCATTATGGCAAGAAGATAGAGAAGAACTAGTTTATGAGTTTATAGATTCAGGATTTAAAACAGTAATTAAAAATGTAAAACTTCAATGTATGGGAGAAAAGTTTTTAGGTAAAATTCTAACTAGAGATGTAGTTAAGGATATAAAAGGAACAGGATCAGATGCATGTGGAGAAAATGGTGAATATCATACATTTGTTTATGATGGACCTATTTTTAAATATCCAATTAAATTTAAAACTAATGGAATAGTAAAAAATGAAACCCATGGATTTTTAGATATAGAGGAAATATGTAATGAATAAGATAATGGTTTTAGGAACAGCTTCATCAGTTGGGAAAAGTACAGTAGCTACAGCTCTTTGCAGATACTATAAAAAAAGAGGATTTAAAGTAGCACCTTTTAAAGCATTAAATATATCGCTTAATTCATATGTAACAGAAGAAGGATTAGAGATGGGCAGAGCACAGGTTGTTCAAGCAGAGGCTTGTGAAATAAAGCCTGTAGCTTTTATGAATCCAGTTTTATTAAAGCCAAGCGGAAATGGTAAAACTCAAGTTATAGTTAATGGAAAAGTAAAGTGCACTATGGATGCTTATAAATATAAAGATTTAAATAGGGAACTAAAAAGTATAGTAAAAGAAACTTTTGATAAATTTTCAAAGGATTATGAAGTTATGATTTTAGAAGGTTCAGGAAGTTGTGCTGAAATAAATTTAAAAGAAACAGATATAGCAAATATGTCAATGGCAGAAGCTGCCGATGCTGATGTAATATTAGTTGCTGATATTGATAGAGGTGGGGTTTTTGCTTCTGTAGTTGGAACATTAATGCTTTTAGAAGAGGATGAAAGAAAAAGAGTTAAAGGTGTTATTATAAATAAGTTTAGAGGAAATGTAGATTATTTTAAAGATGCAATGAAACAACTTGAAGATATAATTAAAATACCTGTCCTTGGAGTATTACCTTACTTTAGCTTAGATATTGAAGATGAAGATAGTGTTACAGAAAGAATAAAAAATAAAGCTATTAAAGGGTTAGATATTGCGGTTATAAGATTACCACACATGTCTAATTTCACTGATTTTAACCCATTAGAAATAATGGAAGACGTAACTTTAAGATATGTGGAAAATTTAGAAGATATAAAAGAGCCAGATATTATAATATTACCTGGAACTAAAAACACTATAAATGATTTAAGAGAAATAAAGTTAAGAGGTATATTTGATAAAATAAATGAATTAAAAGAAAAAGGAACTATTATATTTGGTATTTGTGGTGGGTATCAAATGTTAGGTAAAAACGTAATAGATATAAATGGAATTGAAGGAGAAGTTACATCAGAAAAAGGATTTGGATTTTTAGATATAGAAACTATATTTGATGAAGAAAAAAGAACAAAGCAAATGATAGGAACTATACAAAGTACTGGAAAGCTATTAAATGGATTTAATGGAACAAATGTTACTGGATATGAAATTCATAATGGAGTAACAAAAGTATTTACTAAAGATTGTATTTTTATTAAAGGAAGTAATGAAGAGATTTTAGGAGTTCATAATGAAGAAGGAAATGTTTTTGGAACATATCTTCATGGAATATTTGATGAAACTAATTTTTTAAATCAATTTGTTAATAGTATTAGGAAATATAAAGGCCATGTAATTTGTGAAAGAGAAATAATAAATTATAGAGAGTATAAATTAAGTCAGTATGATGAATTAGTGAAGCTTTTTGAAGACAATATAAATATGAAAAGAATTATATAAGTTACTAGAAATAATCTTATATTAAAAAATCGCATCTATAATTAGGATGCGATTTTTTTTAGATATTTATAGAATATAGCACATAAATATAATATATTGCTGAATATTAATATGAACCTTCTAATAAAAAATAGAATATGCTACAATTTAAAAGAGATAATTTACATAAATTTCAAAATATGGGTAATTGATAATGTAAATTAACAAAGGTATATAAGAATGGATACAGGGGGGAAATAAGAATGATTCGTAAAAAGGTTCAAAAGATAATAGCTTTAGCTCTTAGTATGTCTTTTATTGGTCAATTAGTTATTGAAAATCAAGCTTTTGCAGCACCATCAGTTAATAAGATATCAATGATAAATAATGAAAATATTGTACAACCATTGGCAATAGAGCCATATGTGCAAAATTTTGATAATGGAGATATTAGTGGATGGTCTAAAGTATGGGGAGGAGGCACCATATCAGCAGAAGAAGGTGGATTGGCTGTCCAAGGCGGAAATTGGAATACATCATCTGATGGAAAGCAATTTACTATGATAGTAGATAACAATTCACCAGAAATTAAGGATGGACAATTAGAGACTGATCTTAAAGTAAGAAGTCATGCAGGAAGAATGTCATTAGTTATAAGATATGTAGACAATAAAAATTATGAATGTATTGGTTATGATGTTGGAGGAACATGGGTTTATCATAGGAGCACAAATGGTAGTGAGACTAATACAGTATTAACAAGTAGTGGACCTTCATTAGCACAAAATACTGAGCATAAAATAAAGGTTCAATATGCTGGTACAAATTTAAAACTATTCGTAGATGATGAAAAAATATATGAAGGCAATGTGTTAACAGAAGATAGAACGGGTAAAATCGGAATTAGAGGATGGGGATATACTGATAATTATTCCTATGGAATATATGATAATTTAACATTATCACAATATAAAGAAGTTTCTGTTACACCTAATAAACAATATGTATTATATTCAAAAGCAGGAACGTATGATATTCCTATAAATTTATCTAATAATGAAAGTGTTTTAATTGATGTAAACGTTAAAGATGAAGCTTTAATTAGGAATGTGGACTACACATTAGAAGGTAATGTATTAACTATAAAGAAAGAATATATTACTAAAGTTAAAGAGAATGGAACGACTAATATGGAACTTGTTTTTGAAGATGGATTTAAGAGCAGTTTTATTTTAGATGTTCAATTACCACCAGAAGAGTATATTGAATATACTCGTGATTTTACAAATGGAATAAATGGAATGAGTGTGGTTGTTGGTAGTGCCAATATTTCATCTGAGAATAATAAATTAAGTATTCCACAAACATCTAATGCAATTGTAATAGATGAAAATTCACCAGAACTTTATAATAGTGAAGTTGAATTTACAGTTGACCCATTAAATGATAATGCTAATTTTGGAGCAGTTTTAAGATATGCAGGAGAAAATTCTTGGACATATATAGGTGTTGATGGATCAAGTAGTGAATGGGGTTCAACTTGGTATGTAACTAATAGTAATGGGGCTAGAAGAAATTTATTTAGAGATAGTTCTAGAATTTATGCAAATCGTGTAAAACCATATACAGTTAAAATAAAATTAGTAGATAAGATTGTAACTGTATACTTAGATGGAGTTGCTATATACAATTCTACAGTAGATGAAGTAACAACTGAAAAAGGAAAAGCAGGTATTAGATTTCATAGTAGTAATGGAGGAAAAGTAGGAACTTTCTCAGTAACAACAGCTAGTAATATAGAAGAATCTAATATAGAAGAAGACTCAACTAATATTGAATCAGGACAGCTTAAGGTAACTATGGATAAAAATTTCCCAAGAGTAATAAGTTATGAAATGAACTCTAATAAATTATATGGTCAAGAAATTCCTAATTATGTTGTTGATATAAATACAAAAAGGTATGTACCAAAAGTAACTTCTGATTTTGAAGAAAATAAGGCAATTTACACTGTATCAGTGGATGAAATAGGTGTATCTTTTGATGTTATTTATGAAGTTATAGATAATGTTCTTAATATGAATATTGTTAATATAAATGAAGATATAACTAAAGTCTATACAATTAATTTCCCACAAAATAATTTAGTTTCAGTACGAAGTACTCAAGAAGGTGCTCATTTTAAATCTCAAAGAGTTAATCAAAGTCATACAAGCCATTTTCAAGCTAAGATTGATAGAGATTTAGCTAATACAGTGGCAGATACAACTTATGATGTAACTAATATAGCTATAGTTAATGATAATAACTTAGCAGCTTCAATTACAAACAGCTGTATGAAATCTAATCAGGAAGTAGCATATCAGACTGTAGATATAAATGGGGAGTATACTTCAACTGGTATATGGACTAATGAGTATAGTTATAGAGGATTATTAGATAGTGAAGTAATAGCAGAACCTTGGGCAAAGGTTGTAATTACAGGTGATAGAAATTCTGATAGTAAAGTGGACTATTTTGATGGTGCTATTGCCTATAGAGATGATATAAGAGAAGAAAGATTAGGAACGGAAATAGTACAAAATTCTTATTCTTCAGTAGCTATGAATGTTGGTAGCGTTGCTCAATATCCATTCTTAAGAATATTAGATAATATAAAGAAGTTTGATTTAGGTACAGATGGATTTGGACAAAATATCATTATAAAGGGATATCAATCAGAAGGTCATGATAGTGCTCATCCAGATTTTGCGAATATAAGTGAGAGAGCTGGTGGGGAAGATGATTTCAGAACACTTTTAGAAGAGGCTGAAAAATACAATGCAACAATAGGGGTTCATATAAATCATACAGAAGCATATCCTGAAGCAACTCAATATGGTAGTGTAGTATCTAATACCGCAGGTTGGTCATGGTATGATAGTGCTAAACAAATAATAAGAGAAAATGATATATTAGATCAAGAAGAGGGTATGGAAAAACGTTTAGATGATTTAGCAGAGATTGCACCAGGAATAGATATGGTTTATGTAGACGTATATAGTGATGATAGATGGCCAGCACATAAATTATCTTCTAAATTAAATGATTTAGGTTGGGCAATAGCAAGTGAATATCCACAAGCATTTTCATCAACAAGTGTATGGGCACATCATTTAACATCAGAGTACAATAATGCAGGTGATCTATATCACTTTGTAAATCATCAAACTCAAGAAACATTTTCGTATAGTAATTTATTTAGAGGACTTAGAGATAGAGTTAATGGATTCTTAGGATGGCAAGGAGCTAGTGACTATAATGAAACTATTCAAGAGTTCTTTACAGATGTATTACCTAATAAATATTTAATGAACTTTCCACTAATGCAATGGGAAAGTAACACAAAAGCTATACTTGGAGAAAATAATGAAGTAGTTACTACTTATGAGAATGGTAAAAATATAATTACTAAAGATGGGAAAGTTATAGCTGATGGAAATAAAATATTTATACCTTGGAATGTTGAAACAGAGGATAAAATTTATCACTGGACAGATGCTACAGGTTCTACTACTTGGGAATTGCCAAGTAGTTGGGAAGGACTTAATTCAGTAGTATTATATAAGCTTTCTGATGAAGGGAAGACAGAAAAGACTCTTATTGAAGTTATAAATGGAAAGATTACTTTAAATACTACAGCTAATACAGGATATGTTATTTATAAGGAAGAAACAGAAGATACAAGAGATATGGAGTGGAGCACAGGTAGTCCAGTAAAGGATATGGGATTTGATAGCCATAGCTGGGAATATTCTTGGAATAAGTACAGTACTTTTGAAAACACTAATCATATTAACTTTGTAAATAATAGTAAGGGGAATACTACTATAAGAGTGGAGGGTAATAATGGTGCTGATGCAATTATTACTCAAACGATGACAGGTCTAGTAGGTGGACAAACCTATTCTGCATCTGTTTGGATGGAAGTTTCAGAGGGTAGAAAATCAGAAATATCTGTTACTACACCAGATGGAAAAACAGTTTCAAATTATACAGATAGAAGTAATGTGAAATATGGATCAACTCATAATGATAAGTTAAATACTTATTACCAAAGAGTTAAGATTACATTTACTCAACCAGAGGGAGAAACAACTGCTGAAATTAAATTAAGTATTGAACAAGGAGAAGAGAATTCATGGGTAAATCTTGATGATGTTCGTGTAACAGAAATAGGAGTTACAGAAAAAGGAGATCATTATTACTTTGAAGATTTTGAAAATGTTGATCAAGGATATGGTCCATTTGAATCAACAAAGTCAGATAACAGTCATTTGTCAGAAACTAATGCGCCTTATACAAACGATACTATTGATGGAAGATATTCATTAAAAATTCGCTCAGGTGATTATATGAGAACTTTACCTCATAGAATTAGATTTGAACCAAATACAACTTATAGAATTGGATTAGATCATTTATCATGGGCAGATAATGCTTTTATATTAGGTGTTAAATCAGATAAGGCTAGTGAAGCAGGTGATAGAGATAATTCAGTATTAGTAAGTAAAAGTATAAGTAGAACAGGTACTGTTGAAGTTGAATTTACAACAGGTAATTATGATGATTACTATATTGATATAACAAGAAATGCAGCAACAGAGTACATTGTGGATAATTTATATGTAGATAAGATTTCTGTAGAAGAGGCAGATAAAGCAGAACTTCAAAAACTTTATGATGATAATAAAGATAAAGAAGATAGTTACTATTTAGAAGATGCCTGGAGAATATTCACGGAAGCATTAAATAGTACAAAAGCTGTACTAGATAATAAAGAAGCAACAGAAGAAGAGATTAATGCAGCAAATATATCACTTCAAATAGCTATAATTAATTTAAAGACTTGTGATTTAAATGGTAATAGCAAAGTTGATATAGGTGATGTAGCTATGATTTCAAAATATTATGGAGAAGCAGAAAAAAATAATAGTGATATATGGGAAATTTTAAAGGATTATGATATTAATAATGATAAAGTAATAGATGCAAAAGATATAAGTTTAATAATTAATAAAATAATGAATAAATAATTATTAAAATATAATTGAAAATATAAAAACCGTATTCAATTTGAAAATATATATTCTTATTAATTAAGAAATATTTAAATTGATACGGTTTTTTATTAAAAATAAATATTGAAAATAAATTGGAAATATTATACAATTAAGTAGGAAAGTAAATGTTTACCTTTACAAGATATATATTATATTAAAAATTAGAAACGGTTCCAGAAATGAATAGATGATTATGAATATAAATTATTTATAAACTACATAAATAATTTTATATAAAAAGTTAATTGTTTAAAGGGAGATGGGAGTTTTATGAAGATTAAGAAATTATTAGCACTTACTCTTGCAACTGCATTTGTAGTTGGTTCATTTGTTGGTTGTGGAAGTAATAATACTAAGGAAGAAACAAATTCAAATGAATCTACTAATGGAGGAGAAGAAATTTATTTTTTAAATTTTAAGCCAGAAATAGCAGATGTATATAAGAAAGTAGCTGAAGAATATGAAGCTGAAACAGGAGTAAAAGTAAAAATTGAAACTGCAGCAAGTGGTACTTATGAGCAAACATTAAAATCTGAAATTGCGAAAAAAGATGCTCCAACAATTTTCCAAATTAATGGACCAGTTGGATATGAATCTTGGAAAGATTATTGCTTAGATTTAAAAGATACTGAACTTTATAGTCATTTATTAGATAAAACTTTAGCAGTTACAAGTGGTGAAGGAGTATATGGTATACCATATGCTGTTGAAGGTTATGGAATTATATATAATGATGAAATTATGCAAAAATATTTAGCACTTGAAAATAAAGATACAGATATTAAATCAGTTGAGGACATTAATAATTTCGACACGTTAAAAGCTGTAGTTGAGGATATGCAGGCAAATAAAGATGAACTTGGAATACAAGGTGTATTTGCATCAACTTCAATGGCTGCAGGTAATGCTTGGAGATGGGAAACTCATTTAGCTAATATACCATTATATTATGAATTTAAAGATAATGCAGAAGAAGGGCAAAATCCTTTACAAGTTGGATTAGCTGCAGAGGAAATTGAATTTAAATATAATGAGAATTATAAAAATATTTATGACTTATATACTAATAACTCAGTTTCAGAAAAAGGTGTTTTAGGAAATAAGAGTGTTGATGATTCAATGGCTGAATTTGCTTTAGGTGATTGTGTTATGGTTCAAAATGGTAATTGGGCTTGGTCACAAATTAATGGTATAGATGGTAATACTGTTAAGGAAGAGAATATTAAATTCCTACCAATATATACAGGTATGGAAGGTGAAGAAAATCAAGGTCTTTGCATTGGTACAGAAAACTATTTAGCAATTAATAGTCAAGTTTCAGAAGAAAAGCAACAAGCTTCTATAGACTTTATAAATTGGTTATTTACAAGTGACACAGGTAAAGCTTATGTTACAGGTGATTTAGGATTTATTTCTCCATTTGATACATTTAATGATGATGAAAAACCATCAGATCCATTATCTAAAGAAGTTATAAATTGGATGGAAAAAGATAATATTGAAACAATTAAGTGGACATTCCAAGCATTCCCAAGTCAAAACTTTAAAGATACTTTTGCAGGTGCATTACTTGAGTACGTACAAGGAACTCAAGATTGGGATTATGTTGTTACAACTGTAAAAGATTCTTGGAAATCTGAAAGGGCTCAATAGTATTTAAATTTTAAAAAAGGGGATGTATCTTATGGTACATCCTTTTGTGACTAAAATTAATTATTTTAATATGAATTAAAAATGGTTATAGAAGGGGGAGAAAATTTTGCAAAAAGGTTTAAAGAAATATTTTGGAATATTTGCTTTACCTACATTAATAGCATTCAGTATAGCATTTATAGTCCCGTTTATAATGGGGATTTATTTATCATTTACAAAATTTACAACTGTAACTAATGCGAAATTTGTAGGTCTTGAAAATTATAAAAAGGTATTTGCAACACCTGAATTTACAAATGCTTTAATTTTTACAACTAAGTTTGTTATTGTTTCTGTAATAACTGTTAATGTTTTTGCATTTGCACTTGCATATCTTTTAACAAGAAAATTAAAAGGTACTAATTTCTTTAGAACTATATTTTTCATGCCAAATTTAATTGGAGGAATAGTATTAGGATATATCTGGTTAATAATTTTAAATGGAATATTAAATTATTTTGGAGTTAATTTAACATATGATACTAAGTATGGATTTTGGGGGCTTGTCATATTGCTTAATTGGCAGCAAATAGGTTATATGATGATTATATATATTGCAGGTATTCAAAATATACCAAATGATATTATGGAAAGTGCCAAGATAGATGGTGCATCTAAGTGGATGACATTAAGAAAAATTACAATACCGTTAGTAATGCCATCAATAACTATTTGTCTTTTCTTAACTATGTCAAATGCATTTAAATTATTTGATCAAAATCTAGCATTAACAGATGGAGCACCAGGTGGAAAAACTGCAATGCTTGCACTTGATATTTATAAAACTTTTTATAACAAGGTAGGTTCAGAAGGTGTAGGACAAGCTAAAGCAGTTATATTCTTTATAATAGTTGCTGCAATTATGTTACTTCAATTGAGTATAACTAGAAAGAAGGAGGTTGAAAATTAATGGAAAGTAAAATAGATACAAAAAATGAACTTAAATATAAACCTAAAAAGAAAAATAATATTTTTTTATATATTATATTAGTACTATTAGCAATATTATTTTTAGCACCTATTTTTATTGTTTTATATAATTCATTTAAAGGAAAATTATATATTAGTAGAGATCCATTTGCATTACCGAATTCAACTACTTTTTCAGGAATAAGCAACTATATAAATGGAATTGAAAAGACAGGATTTCTTAGTGCAATAGGATATTCTTTATTTATAACTATTAGTTCAACGGTGGTAATAATATTATTTACCTCAATGACAGCATGGTATATTATAAGAGTAAAATCTAAGTTCACTACTTTTTTATATTATTTATTTGTATTTTCTATGGTTGTACCATTTCAAATGGTCATGTTTACTATGAGTAAAATTGCAAACATATTAAATTTAGACAATCCACTTGGAATTATAGTAATATATTTGGGGTTTGGAGCTGGACTTTCGGTATTTATGTTTAGTGGATTTGTTAAATCAATACCTATAGATATTGAAGAAGCAGCAATGATAGATGGATGTACACCAATAAAAACATTTTTTTTAATTGTATTTCCATTACTTAAACCAATAACTATAACTATATCAATTTTAAATGTTATGTGGATCTGGAATGACTACTTACTTCCAACTTTAGTTTTAAGATCTGATTATAAAACATTAACTATGGCAGTACAATATTTAAGAGGTGGATATGGAGCTGTTGATATGGGGGCTATGATGGCAGTTTTAGTTCTTGCTATTATACCAATAATTATATTCTATTTCACTTGTCAAAAGTATATTATTGAAGGAATTGCAGCTGGAGCAGTTAAGGGTTAATAAGCTTTATGAAGAAATAGGAATATTAATCAATTCATTATAATAATAATATAAAGTATTCTTAATGAAAGAGGGATTATAATGGAGCAATTAGTATTTAATGTTTTATCAAGAAATGAAAAAGGTAAAAAGGTAAGAAAAAACGGATATATTCCATGTGTTATTTATGGAGATGAAACACATAAGGCTATTTCTGTTAAAATGACTAAAAGAGAAATGTATAGATTATTAACTTATCCTAAGAGTTCAATAATTTCTTTGAAATTAGATGGAGATATAAAAAAATGTATAGTTAAAGATTTGCAAAGAGATACTTTTGGACATATAGAGCATATAGATTTTAACAGCATAAGAAAGGGAGAATCAGTAAACTTAAAAATGCCTATAACATATATTGGTGAAGGCGATTTGGAAGCAAGAGGGTTAAGATTAGAAGTATTATTATCAGAAATAGAACTTCAAGGAGAACCAACTAAGTTTCCTAAATATATACATGTAGATGTTTCAAACTATGAAAAAGGCAGAGAAATATTTGTTAATGAACTCTTAGAATTAAGGGGATTGATTCCGGAAAATGAAAAAGATTTAGAGATAGCTAAAGTTTTAAGTAATTATAATGGAAAAACTGAAAGTGAAGAAAGTACTGAAAAATAAAATTTTAAATAAATATAAATTTTTAAAGGTCATAATTAGTAAAAAACTAATTATGACCTTTAATTAATTATTAAAAAGTTAATGATGTATATTTCCATTTTGTATACTTGGATTTAATTTTAAATATAGGAGGCTAAGTATGCTTTAGGTAGACTTATTATAAAAAATAAATATCTTTTCCTATTGTAAAATATGTGTACGGTATATAACTTAGACTTTCTAAATAAAAATTTGAATCTATAATAAATTTTTTAGAAAGCAAACTTTAATGAAACTAATAATACAATTATTATTGTAGTTAAAATTGGAATAACTACGGATGTTACAAAGATATCTTTATAGCTTTCTTTATGAGTTAATCCACAAATAGCTAATGTAGTTATTACAGCACCATTATGAGGCAATGTATCTAATCCACCTGATGATAATGATGCAATTCTATGAAGTATTTCCGGGGAAATAGATAATTTTTGACTCATTTCAACAAAGGTTGGAGCAAGTGCAGATAAAGTTATACCTAATCCTCCAGAGGCTGAAGCAGTAAGTCCACAAATTATATTCACAGAGATAGCCTCTGAAATAATAGGATTAGATGATATATTCATTATACTAGTTTGAATAGTAGTAAATATAGGCAATGCTTTTATTAAACTACCATAACCTACTATTGCACTAGAATTAAGTAATGGAAGAAATGAATTTTTAACTCCATCACTAAGTGATTCATTTAAATTTTTCAATTTCTTATAATTTAATAAAATAATATAAATTATTGATAAAACTATTGCTATAATAACACTCCAAGTTCCAGCAACTTTATCTAATGTAACTCCATATTCATTTAAATAACTGCCATCAGTATTAGGGAAATAAAATTTTGAAAGTGTAAAGTTAGCTATAAAAATTATTAAAATAGGAGCAATAGAAACTATTATGTTAGGTAACTTTTCACAGGAGGAATTTTTAAAGTTGTTTTTATGATTACCATAGCCTTCACCATTAAGCTTTGCTTTTTTAGCTCTTCTTGTAAGCCATATCATACCTAAAGTAAACATAATGATACTTGCAATTATTCCAATTAGTGGTGCAGCAAAGGTATCTGTTCCAAAATAGCTCATAGGTATAACATTTTGAATTTCTGGAGAGCCTGGCATTGCTGTCATTGTAAAAGTAAATGCACCTAAGGCAATAGTACCAGGAATTAATCTTTTGGGGATATCTGCTTCTTTAAATAAAATATTTGCTAATGGATATAAAATAAATGCAACAACAAATAAAGAAACGCCACCATATGTTAGAAATGCTCCAGATAGAACTATAGCAAGAATTGCTTTATCTTTTCCAAGCTTATTACTTATAAATGAAGCTATAGATTTACCATAACCTACTTCATCTATAAGTTTTGCAAAAATAGATCCAGTTAAGAAAAGAGGAAAATAACTTTTAACAAATCCAGCAAATCCATTCATATATACTTCTGTATAATTAGCCATTAAATGACTATTAAGACCAAGTGAAATTAAAGTAGTTAATAACCCTATAATTGGAGCAGTTACTATAGTTGAATATCCCTTATATGCTAAATACATAATTAGAGATAAAGAAATTATTAGGCTGATTAAATTTAACATTTGTTTTCTCCTTTGTAATTTACTAAATTTATTATATGTACTTAAATTTAAAATTATTATATAATACATATTAAAAGATAGTAATTATTATATAATAAAAAATATTTAGTAAATAGTAAGTTTTTAAGTAATATATTTAAGGAGATTATGATATGAATACAAAAGAATCAAAAGAAAAGAAAGAAGTAGAAATAGAAGCACCAAAAAGGATTAAATATCAATGCTTACATACTGAAGAAGCAAGAGAATGCACTTGTATAAGAAGTAAAGGATTAGTTTTAAAAAAGTAAGAAATTGAATTTATAATACTATAGATAAAAATTATTATAGTATAAAAAATACTGTGCTATCTAATTAACACAGTATTTTTTATATTTAATTACATAGCAACATTAACTATTTGATACAATATAATTAACAATATCCTCGCATAATTTATGTGTTTTAAGTGAATCTTCTAAATCTATAGGAAGCTTAGAATTGTTTTTTATAGCATCTAAAAATTCATTTATTATACTTACAAATCCTCTTTTATATAAAGTATTATCCCAATCACCAAAGCTAGTTATTGATTTATTATTATTACAATATGATGTAGTTTCAACTAAAGAAGTTACTAAAGCTTTTTTTCCAGAAGCCATATATTCTATAGTTTCTTCTGTAACTCCATTATCTCTATTCATAATTGCTAATGACGTAGTTGTAGAATTACTTAATTTTAATACTACATTATTTAAAAGATTTTTATCTGTTTTAAAATCTACTGTAAAGTTTGTATAGTCATCCATCATTAAAAATCTAACAGTATCTATAACATGAATAAAATCATCAAAAATAAAAGTTCTAATATCACCAGGTAAATTGACTCTGTTTTTTTCCATAATTATAATATCAGCATGTCCCAATGCATGTAATTCTCTAACTTTTGGACAAAATCTTCTATTAAAGCCTATCATAAGCTTTACATTATTGTTCTTAGATAAATTATATAATTCTAATACTTCAGCATAAGTATAGCAAAGAGGTTTATCAACATATACATGTATTTTATTTTCAATTAATGTTTTACATATCTCAAAGTGAGATTCTGTAGAAGAATGAACAAAAGCAACATCAATTTTAGAATTTATTAGATCTTGTATGCTCTCGACAGCTGAAGATAATCTATAAGTTTTTTTTACTTCGTTTAAAGTTTCAGTATTTCTAGTACATAAAATTATTTCGATATCATTTCTAAGTGTTATTACAGGTAAATAAGCTTTTTTGCATATATCACCTATACCAATTATTCCAATTCTCATAAATATTTCTCCTTATCTTAAAAGTATATAAATTCATATTAATTATATAATAGGGAGTAAAATAAAAATATAGAAAGTTTATAATATTATTAAAAGTTACTAAGAAAAATTATAAATAATAAGGTATTAGAATAATATTGCTTATTTGTATGCTTTGTATTATAATATATAATACAAAGTATACAAAGGGAGTGAGATAATGATTATAAAACTAGATATGACTAGCAATATTCCTATTTATGTTCAGCTTAGAAATGAAATTGTTATGGGAATTGGAAGAGGTGATCTTAAAAAAGGGGAAGGCCTTCCTACGGTTAGACAAATGGCGGAAGATATTGGAGTTAATAATATGACTGTAAATAAGGCATACTCTATATTAAAAAATGAAGGATATATAGAGATAGATAGAAGACATGGAGCAAAAATTAATCCATCTTTAGATACAACTAGAGAATTTAAAGAAAAGCTTGAAAGTGAACTTGAACTCATAATTGCAGAATCTGGACTAAAGGGAATTGAATATAAAGAGTTCATGAGAATGTGTGAAGAGATTTATAAAAATATGAATGGTTTAAATAAGGTATGGAATGAGGGGAAAATATGATATTCAATTTAATTTGGGGAAGTGTAGCAATAGTATTCTTAATAACTATTTATTATCAAAGTAAGTGTATTACAAATGGAAATAAAAACATATTAATCGGAGTAACTATTCCCTATTTAGAGCTTAAAAATGAAAAAGTTTTAAGTATATTAAAAGAATTTAAGAAAGAAAATTTTATAATAATGGTGATTGATTTAATATTGTTTATACCATCATTTTTTATAATAATGAATTCAATACAAACTATATATTTATTTTTATGGATATTTATTGTGTTATATTTATCTAGAAGATTATTTATTAAGTATAATAAAAAGCTTATGGATATGAAAAGGGAAAACCAGTGGTTATTACCTAGTAAGTATTTAGTAACTATTGATACTGAAGTCACAAGAGTAAAAAATAAAATGCCTGTTTCTATTCTTTGGTTTATTCCAAGTATAATAATTTCTTTAATTCCAATAGCGATTATATTTAAAAGAATAAATATTTATGGATACTTAGGAATATCAGCTTGTAATGCCTTAATTGCCAATATAATATTTATAATTATGTATAAAATATATTCAAAGGGAAAATCAGAGGTTATAAGTGAAGATTCTAAAATAAATATAGCTTATAATACTATTTTTAAAAGAAATTGGACAGCTGGAACAGTAATTGCTGCTATGATTCAAAGTATTAGTATGTTATTTATGTTTTTACTTTTAATAAATAGTAGTAATAGTGAAATATTATTTATTTTAGCAATAGTAGTACCAGTAATATTAATAATAGGTGGTATATTTTTCATAAATAACAAAATTAATAAAGAGCAAAGTGAAATTTTAAAAAATTGTGAGAAAGTAATATATACTGATAATGATGAGTACTGGAGTAAAGGTGTTTATAATAACCCTAATGATAGAACAGTATCAGTACCAGATAGGACAGGCTATGGGATGACTTATAATTTAGGTACTAAAAAAGGAAGATTAATTTATTATGGAAATTTAACATTTGCAGGTATTTTACTATTAGGACTTACTTCAATGATGATGGTATTTGATTTTTCTACATTTACTTTAAAAGTTGACAATAATACTATTGTAATTAATGCACCAATCTATGGAACTGAAGTTAAAACTAGTAACATAGAATCTATATCAATGGAAAATGGAATCCCAAGTGGAATTAGAACTAATGGAGTTGGGGCATCAACTTATAATTTAGGTAATTTTAGTATAAATGGATATGGTAAGTGTAAATTATATGTTTATTTTGAAAATCAAGAGTATATATGTATTAAATTAAAGGATAATAGCTATATATTTTTTAATAGTAAAAGTGTAGAGGAAACCAATAAGTATTATAATGAATTATTACAGGAAATTAAATAATAAAGAAATTATATTTGAAATGGTAAAAAACAACTATAAAGATTTAAATAGTATGTTAATAAAAAAAGTTAATAACTTTGTAACAAGTAAACAAAACTATGTAAAAACTTTCACGTATTATATAATTAAATAATATGTGGAGGTTTTTTATTTATGAAGAAATTAATTATAGCAATACTAATAGTGTTTAATATATTTATTATAGGATGTACGGATGATACTATAGTTTTAGAAAGTGATGCAAGGATAGAGCAGAGTCTAAATAAATATGAAATAACAGAAAAAGTTATAGAAGATAAAGAAGAGTATACTATTTTTGAACCAGTATTTTTCAATGAAGATAAAGTATATGGAACACTATCACCTACCAAACTTAATGTTGGATATGAAAGTGATGAGATAGACATGCCATATTTAATTAATTTAAATGGTGAAGTAGAGAAGTTAGATGAAAATTATTTTACAAGGGCAGAAAAGAGTAATTTAATAGATGTTGATAGAAGCTATGGAATTTATAGTGAAGGATTACATTTAAGAGATCGAACTTATTATTATGCTGATATCAAAAATAATATAAAGATAAAATTAGATAATTATGAAACTCTTATTTATGAATTAGAGGATAGTAAAAAAGACTATTATTACATAGGTTTTAAAGTAAATGAAGATTATTATGTAAACTTGCTTAATATAAACAATACTGGAGATACAAGAGGGTTTGGAGAAGAAGAAAAAATTACTATAATAGATATAAAAAACAATAAAGTTTATAATACTTATGTAATTAAAGCAAACTATAGATATTTTTATTATGATATTAAAGAAAATAATATAATGGCTATAGATGAAACTGGCAAAGTTAGTAAAGTAGAAATTATAGATGATAAAATAGTATTTGAATATTATAAAACTATTGATTTGAAAGGGTTAAGATTTGATATATGGTATTTAAATAATTATACAAAAGGTGATAATATAATTTTAAACTTATATGATGATAATACATTTCATGAACAGGTTATATACAATATATATTCTAATGAAGTAATTAAGTTAGATAAATTTATAGTTAATAATATAGATAATAGTGATTATATAATTAGTAGTTATAATGGTGATATTTATTTATCGGAAATAAATGATGAATTAAAAATAGATTTAATATATAAAATTGCTAAGGCAGAGGAGTATGATAATTTTGATGGAGTAATAAATGATAAAGGAAATACTATTTTTTTAAGAAAGGTTCTTTATAATGATACGACAGTAGATGAATCACCAATATCTTATATTAAAAAGGTAGAGTATTCTTTTATTGAAATAGAGAGATAAGAGAGTTGCTTATACAATATAGTTAGATTTTATATAAATATATATAGGGGAAGGGGAAACGCTTAATTTAAGCTTTATATAATTGATTATGGATAAAAGAAAGATACTAGTAGTTGAAGATGAATATTCAATAAATGATGGATTAACATTTGCCTTAAGAAAAGAAGGGTATGATGTTAGAAGTGCATTTAATGGGAGAGAAGCCCTAGAGTTATTTAAAGAGTTTAATCCAGAAGTTGTACTTTTAGATTTAATGTTACCTGATATTGATGGATTTGATATTTGTAGAGAAATATCAAAAAGTACTTATGTAATAATGATAACAGCTAGAGGAGATATTTTTGATAAAATAGTAGGATTAGAACTAGGTGCTGATGATTATATAGTAAAGCCTTTTGAAATAAGAGAAGTCTTAGTTAGAATAAAGGTTATTTTTAGGAGAAAAGAAAAGCATTTAAAAAATACTTTGCCAAAAGAAAGTCCGGAGGTTATAAAGGGAATAACAATTTTATCAAAAGATAGAATTGTTTTAAAGAATAAAAAAGAAGTTCCATTAAGAAAAAAAGAATTTGATTTGCTAAATTTTTTATATGAAAATAGAGGCATAATATTTTCAAGAGAAGATTTGTTGGAAAAAGTTTGGGGATATGATTATGGTGGAGATACACGAACTGTTGATGTTCATATAAGAAGGTTAAGAAATAAGCTCAATGAAGAAAAAGATAATTCTATAGTTGAAACTGTTTTTGGAGTAGGCTATGTGGTTAGATAGAGTTTTATTTAATACTTTGAAGGGAAAGCTTTTATTTGGAATTATAAGTAGTATAGTACTTATAAATTTGATATTTACAGTTTTTGTAGCAGGTTTTTTAGAAAACACTTTAAAAGATGATATTATTTTAGAAATGGAAAAAGTAAAAAATTTTTCCCTAGATAGCATTAAGCAAGGGAAAGTAACTGAAGAGTCTTTGTGGAAAATATTAACAATAATACAGGGGCTATCGGATTCATATGTTGCTATTGCCAATAAGAATATGGAAATAGAAGTATTTGTCAGGGATACATTAAACGAGAAAGAAATTAAGAGTATTTTAAATGAAAGTAATAATATAAGTTCAATAATTAAGTTTAAAAGGTTAAATAATAATTATTATATTACGTATAATTATCCTGTATATTTGGATGGAAAATTTTATGGTAATTTAATTATTCAAAAGGATTATAGTGATAAATATAGTATAAATATTAAAGCTATAGGAATAATTTTATTAGGACAATTTATTATAGTAATTATAATAATAAGTGTAGTTTCAATTTTAATAAATAAAATTACAAAACCAATTAAAGTGTTGAAAAACTCTATGGAGAAATTTATAGAATCTAAAGATGAAAATGATGTATTAATAAAAACCAATGATGAAATAAGTGAATTATCTAAAAGCTATAATTTAATGAAAAATAAAATAAAAAATCAAATGAATATAATAGTTGAAGAAAAAGAAAAGGTAGAAAAACTACAAAAAATTTCGAGAGAATTTTTTAACAATGCAACTCATGAGTTAAAAACTCCTATTACTTCAATTTCGCTTTATGCACAGATTTTAAGAGATGAGGATGTAAAGAAGTTAGATGAAGACTTTATTTATAGAGCAACAAATAGAATGGTGCTAGAAAGTGAAAAAATGAAAACTTTAGTTGAAAAGATACTTGAGGTTTCTAAAGGTGAAGTTAAGCCAAATAAAAACAAAGTTGAATTCTCAATTACAGAGATTATAGGAGAAATAATTGAAGATTTTGAAGTAAAGATACATAATAGAAAGTTAACAATAGATGCTGATTTAGATGAAATAAGATTAATAGCAGTTTTAAATGATATAGAACAAATAATAAGTAATCTCTTAGATAATAGTATTAAATATAGTACAAGTAGTAGTATTAATATTAAATTATATAAGCGTGAAGAAAATATTATATTTGAAATAAGTAATGAGTGTGGTGAATTTCCAGAGGATATAAAATATAGATTATTAGAGCCATTTATAAAATATAATACTTATGAAAATATTGATAAAGAAGTTAGTAGTTCAGGATTAGGCTTATACTTATGTAATGAGTTAAGTAGAAAAAATAATGGAAGCTTATCATATGAAATTAAGAATAATAAAATAAAATTTACTTTGAAATTATTAGTAGAGTAAAATTTGAATAATAGGATGCAAAAAAATATATTAAATGTTTTTTGAATCCTATTATTTTTTATTTATACTTTTAAAATATAAAATATTATATTTAGTTTATTAAAAAAATGAAAGCTGTTCCTGTATATAACCATTTTTGTAATCATAAATGATATCATTGATTTTATAAAGAATTCCTAATTTAGAACATCAGCGGCTAATATTCAATTATACAACAAAAGTGGTTTCATCAATCCAAGAATATTCAGATTTTAATGCTTTAATATCCTCTGTTAATTTGAAAAGAGCAAAATCTTTTTCCTTACATTCAAGCATTACATCTATATCTATATCAAATACTTTAACTTTTTCTAAAAAGCTCACAAAATCATTGGCATTAATAAAGTCAGAATGTTTTCTATCTTTTTCTCCATCTCTAGGTGAAGAAAAGTGAAGCTTTGGAGGAAGTTTTTCATTTTTCCAAGTAGAAAATATATCAGGTATTAAGCTATAAATATCTTCACCATTATTATTACAATTATGATGGTGTATGTCTAAAACCATAGGTAATTTAAGTTCATTACACAGATATAAAGTTTCTTTTGCTGTATATGTCTTATCATCATTTTCTATTATAAGTTTTGATTTTATCTCTTCAGGAAATGTATTGAAGTTAGTAATAAATCTTTCTATACCAGCTTCTTTTCCATTAGTAGCACCACCAACATGGATAACCATTTTTCCTAAATTATAATTAAAATCTTCAAACCATTCTGCTTGCCGCATTAAATTAATTTTTGTATTTTCAACTACTTTAGGATTTATACTATTAATTACGTTAAATTCATCGGGATGAGTATCAACTCTCATATTAGAATTATTAATTAATTTTCCTACATATTCAAAATCTTTTTTTAGAAATTCTCTATGTCCCCAATAACCAACTTCAGGATGGGTAACAAGAGGAATAAGAGCAGATGTTATTCTATAAAAATGAATATTATTAGCTATATTATACTTAATAATTGTTTCTAAATCTTTTAAGTTGGATGATGAAACTAATTTAAGCTTTTCAAGTTTTTTTTCTGGAGTAGTTATTTTATTATAATTAGTAAAAGTAACTGTACTAGAGGATGTAACTTTTTTACCTAATTTTTTTGAGATAGCAACATAGCCAAGTCTAACTTTCATAGTTTTCCTCCGATAATAATGTAGAATTTTATTTTATAAAAATAGTATGTCCATATAAGTAAAAGCATATGTTTATTAATAGATTGTGAGAGTTTTAATAATAAAAATATTTTAATTTATTTGTTATAAATTTCAAACTCCACCAACAAAAAAATTAAACTTATATAATCAAAAACAAAAAAGTGATGTATAATAAATAGTGTTAGAGTTTATTTAAAATTTTAAATCTTTAAAACTTCTAACAAGGGAGGGCTTAATGTTAATTAATTCTCACTTAGCTATAGGTTCATATTGTTATAAGATTTGTAATGAAAAGTATAATTTAAATTTAAATAAGAGAAATTTTCTATATGGGTGTATAGAACCTGATCTTCATAAAAGAAAAAATAAAATAAAGCACACATATAGTGTTTCAAAAGATAAGATGGGTGAATATAAGAGATATATAGAAAATAATGATTTAAGCATAGATGAAATATCATTTATTGTAGGGCAAATAGCTCACTATATTGCAGATTGTTTTTGTAAATACCATCTAGAAGAGTATTATGGTAAAGATATGATGGAACATTTTAAGTATGAAGTTATTCTTCATAGAATATTAAAGAAAACATTAAGTAAAAATGAGCAATTATTTGAAAACATTTTAGATGACATTGAAGAAACAGGATGTTATTTGGAAAAGTTAAAAAGTAATAGAAAAGACTATCTGGATTTAGATGAAGATTGTATTAATGATATTTATTTTACAATAAAAACTACTTGTGAGCTTTTATATGCAACGCAAGGTTATTTTGTAAAAGTTATGGAGTTATATGGATAAAATTAAAATAGGAGTTATTTCATTATTGGAAATAGCTCCTATTTTAATTTTAAAGTATAAAAAATAAATTATTAAAGGTGTTAAGTAGCTATTGTTTTTAGTAGATGATAGATACTATGTGGAAATTTAAGTGAAAAATTATATGTATAAGCTTTAGTTAAGAATTGAATTTTAACCTAGACAGCTTAAATATAAAATTTTAAGTTTTACTTATGATATAATATTAAATTATAAAATTATTAATGAGCAAAGAAGAAAAAGCTATTATTTAAATATTTATAAGTGAAATATAGATTATTTATTTGTATTAAGATAGTATAAATTAAAATAAACAATTAGATAGAAGGTGGATTTATGAAAAAGTGCATAGGAGTACTTGCACATGTTGATGCGGGAAAAACAACATTTTCAGAGCAAATATTATATCATACAAAAAGTATTAGAAGTAGAGGAAGAGTAGATCATAAAAATTCTTTTTTAGATAACCATAATATAGAAAAAGAAAGAGGAATTACTGTATTTTCTGATCAAGGTGTTTTTGAAATGGGAGATTCAACATATTATTTAATAGATACTCCAGGGCATATAGACTTTTCATGTGAAATGGAGAGAGCTATAGGGATAATGGATTATGCAATACTTATAATAAGTGCAGTAGAAGGAGTACAAGGACATACAGAAACAGTATGGAATTTACTTAAAAAATATAATGTACCAACTTTATTTTTTGTTAATAAATTAGATAGAACTGGAGCTGATTTAGAGAGGGTTATTAAAGAAATACAGATTAATTTAACTAATGACATATGTTATATAGATAATCTAAACAATCTTAATGAAGATGCAATAGAATTTATTTCAGAAAGAGATGAAGAACTATTAGAAAGATATTTTAATGGAGAATATCAACAAGAAATTTGGATTAATAAATTAAAAAAATTAATAAAAGAAAGTAAGCTTTTTCCTTGCTTTGGAGGTTCTGCTCTTCAAGATGTTGGAATAGTAGAATTTTTAGAAGCATTAGATAGGTTAACTTATACTGAATATGATGAGAATACAGAGTTTTCAGGAAAAGTTTATAAAATTCGTCATGATGATAATGGAACTAGAATTACATTTATTAAGGCTTTAAGTGGAATACTAAAGGTGAGAGATGAAATTAATGTTTTAAATGATGATGAAAATATAGTAAAAGAAAAGGTAAGCAGTATTAGAACTTATAATGGAAATAAGTTTGTTACTGTGGACAAGGTTGTAGCGGGGGATATATTTGCAGTTACAGGAATTTCAAAAATTAATTCTGGTGATGGGATAGGGAATTTAAAAGAAAAAACTAATTTTCAAATGGTTCCTACTTTAATGTCTAGTGTACTATTTGATAGGTCGTATAATATTAAAGAAGTTTTAGGATATTTTAAAATATTAGAGGCAGAAGATCCATCTTTAAATGTTTTATGGAATGAAGCATATCAAGAAATTCATGTTCACATTATGGGAAGAATACAGTTAGAAGTTTTAAAAGAAGTTGTGTTCGAAAGATTTAATTTAAAAGTTGATTTTGGACCATGTGAAATAATGTATAAGGAAACTATCAATAATAATGTTAAAGGATATGGTCATTTTGAACCATTAAGACATTATGCTGAAGTACATTTAATGATAGAAAAAGCTAAACGAGGGGCTGGAATAGTATTTAAAAATAAATGTCATACAGATCATTTAACAACTGGAAATCAAAATTTAATACGAAGTCATATTTTTGAAAGAGAACATCATGGAATTTTAACAGGTTCACCACTTACTGATGTTAAAATTACGTTATTAACAGGAAGAGCTCATAATAAACATACAGAAGGTGGAGATTTTAGAGAAGCTACTTTTAGAGCGTTAAGACAAGGATTAGAAAAAGCAGAAAACATATTGTTAGAACCATATTATAAATTTAAAATAGATGTAGAACTAGATTATATGGGGAGGGTACTATCTGATATTCAAAAATTAAATGGTACATTTGATTCACCAAATACTAGCTTAAATAAAGTTAGTATATCTGGAAGAGGACCGGTAGCAACATTTATGGATTATAGCATGGAACTTATAGCTTTTACAAAAGGAAAAGGTAGTATTAGTTTAATATTTGATGGATATGATATTTGTCATAACACAGAATATGTAATTGAAAAAAGGGGATATAATAAAGATGCAGATATAGAATATAGTTCAAACTCTGTATTTTGTTCAAAAGGGCAAGGATTCATTGTACCTTGGAATGAAGCAGAGAGCTATATGCATTGTGAAATAATATAAGATTAAATTGGAGGTTAAGATGGTAAATAACAATGAATATTTGAATTTTATTTCTGATGCAAAATTTCCTAAGGGAAATAGAGAGGAAGATTTGTGGCTTATATTTAAAGATAAACAAATACTTATTAAAGAGAATAAAGGAAGAATAATAACGCCAACATTTAAAGATGTTAAAAATTTTATTGATGGATTAGAAACTAAATATCATTTAGGAGAATTAAATGGCATTCATTGCTTTTGTGGAGAAATAAATTCTTGCGTTGAAACAGATGGAGAGTTTGAACTTTTATCATTAAGGCAAGGAGCTGCAGTTATAGATAAAGATATTTTCCCTATATGGGGTAGAGCGTCCCAAATAATACATTTTCATAAAACTAATAAATATTGTAGTGTATGTGGAGCTGAAAATAAGATTTCAGAAAATGAATTTTCAATGGAATGTTCAAGCTGCAAATATACAACTTATCCAAATGTTTGTCCTGCAATAATTGTTGGAATAACAAATGGAGATAAAATATTGCTTGCTAACAATAAAAATTTTCCAGAAGGATTACATAGTGTAATTGCTGGTTTTTTAGATGTTAATGAAACTTTAGAAGACTGTGTAAAACGCGAAGTTTTAGAGGAAGTTGGGATTAAGGTCAAAAATATTAAGTATTTTGATAGTCAACCATGGCCTTATCCAAATTCCATAATGATAGGTTTTACAGCTGAATATGAATCAGGTGAAATAAAAGTTGATGGAGATGAAATAGTTCATGCAGCTTGGTATAAAAAAGATAATCTACCTATGATACCTGATGAAACAACAATAGCAAGAAGAATAATAGATTCACTTTTATAAGTAAATTAAAGCCATTAGTAATGAAAGCTATATCTTTTTAAAGATATAGCTTTCATTACTAATGGTTTATATTTTGAATAACAATAAGAAGAATTGCAAATTATATAAGTAGATATTAATTAATATTATTTGGAGGTATAGGAAATGGATAAAAATAAAAAAGTTTGTTATTGCTTTAATGTATCAGTAGATGATATTGAAAGAGCTATAGAAAATGGTGCAGATTCTTTTGATGAGGTTCAAGAAGCAACTAATTGTGGAAAAGGTTGTGGTTCATGTTTAGCAGAAGCTAAAGCTGTTGTTGAAGAATTATTAAAAAATAAGAGAGATTAGAATAGAATTTTATTATATTATTAATGGAGTGATAAAATGAACTTTCCAATAACATTTAAAGCACAACATCAAAATCATCATCCAGGCTTTGAATATGAAATGACACCAACACCTATATATTATGATGAAAATTATACACAAACAGGAGATTTATTAAAAGATAAAGTTGCTATAATAACAGGTGGAGATAGTGGAATAGGAAGAGCAGTTTCTATAGCATATGCATATCAAGGAGCTGATATAGTAATAATTTACTATAATGAAAGCAAAGATGCCGAAGATACAAAGAAACTTATAGAGGCTATAGGAAGAAAATGCACACTTATTTCTGGAGATATTTCAGATGTTAATTTTTGTAGAACTTCAGTAGAAAAGGTTATAAGTCAATATAATAAAATTGATATACTTGTAAATAATTCAGCAGTTCAGTATGAATGTAAGGATTTTAAACAAATAACAGATGATCAATTTGATAAGACTATAAAAACTAATATTTACGGTACATTTTATATGACTAGAGAAGCTTTAAAACATATGAAATCAGGTGGATCTATAATTAATACTGCATCTGTTACTGCATATGCAGGAAATGAAAAGTTAGTAGATTATTCAATGACTAAAGGTGCAATAGTAGCTTTAACAAGATCACTATCAACACAATTAGCAAAAAATAAGTCTGGTATACGAATAAATGCAGTTGCACCAGGGCCAATATGGACTCCACTTATTCCTTCAAGTTTTGCAGAAAATGAAATACCACAGTTTGGTTTAAATACTCCACTAGGAAGAGCAGGTCAACCAATTGAATGTGCAGGGGCATATGTTTTTTTAGCATCTGATTCAGCATCATATATAACTGGTCAAACTATACATATTAATGGTGGAGAAATAGTAAATTCATAAAATAAAAAGCAAGAAATGTTTTATTTAATTATTTCTTGCTTTTTATTTTTAATATAAAGTAACCTCTTATTGCTAAGTAATAAGGTGCTAAATAAAATTTATATAAAAATTTTAGATGTTTTTATATAAGTATCTAAGAATTTCAATAAAAATGTGAAGAATTTCGTATGGAGTAAAGATTATGAAAACTATATAATTATAAATGTAAACGATATACAAAATTTAAGAACATATACAGGCTTTAAAAAATGGGAGGGAATTTTTATGAAAAATATAAAAAAATTAGTAGCACTTGCGGTTACTACAGTTATGGTAACAGCTTTAGTTGGATGTGGAGGAAATGATGCAGCTAAAGATAATACAAGCAGTAATGGATCAAATGCAACAGATACAGAAAAAGATACAGCTGAAAAAACTTTAAAGGTTGGAGTATGCTTATATAAATTTGATGATACTTATATTTCTACAGTTCGTCAAAACTTAGAAAAGTTAGCAAAAGAAAGTGATGGAAAAGTTGAATTTACTTTCTATGATGGAAAAGGTGACCAAGCTACACAAAATGATAGTATAGATACATTAATTCAAAAAGGAGTTGACTTATTATTAGTTAACTTAGTTGATACAGGAGCTGGACAAACTGTTGTTGATAAGATTAAAGATGCAGATATTCCAGTAGTATTATTCAACAGAGAACCATCAGAAGATGTAATAAAATCATATGATAAAGCAGTATTTATCGGAACAAATGCTATAGAAGCAGGTGTTATGCAAGGAAAGATTCTTTCAGATGTATGGAACAAAGATTCTAGTGCTATAGATAAAAATGGCGATGGAAAAATGCAATATGTTATGTTACAAGGTGAACCTGATAATCCAGAAGCTGTAGCAAGAACAAAATATTCTGTTTCAACTATAAATGATAATGGAATTGAAACTGAAGAGCTTGCATTACAAGTTTGTAACTGGGACCAAGCATTAGCTCAAAATGCTATGGAAGCATGGTTTGCTAAAGATGGTGAAAAAATAGAAGTTGTAATTGCTAATAATGACGGTATGGCTCAAGGTGCAATAGCAGCACTTCAAGCTCAAGGATACAACAATGGAGATGAATCTAAATTTATTCCAGTTGTTGGTGTTGACGCAACTGCAGCAGCTCAAGATTTAATTTCAAAAGGATATATGACTGGATCAGTTCTTCAAGATGCTGAAGGTATGGCAAAAGCATTATATGAATGTGGATTAAACTTAGCTGAAGGTAAAACTGCTATAGATGGAACTTCATATGAATTTGATGATACAGGGGTTGCAGTTCGTATACCATATCAAGAGTTTGTTAAATAGTATTAAATAGTGATATAAAACTGCATGGTAAATTAATTGCTATGCAGTTTTAAAGATAAAATTAGTAACTTTTAGAATACATAAATTTTATATAGTAACTAAAAGTATAAATAAAAATAAATGGAAAAGTGGTGAAACAAAGTATGGCTGATACAAAATATGTACTTGAGATGATTGGGATAAGTAAAAGCTTCCCAGGTGTTAAAGCATTAGACAAAGTTCAATTAAAAGTAAGACCAGGAACTGTTCATGCTCTTATGGGGGAAAATGGGGCTGGTAAATCCACTTTAATGAAGTGTCTTTTTGGTGTTTATATTGAAGATGAAGGTGATATATATATAAATGGTGTAAAAAGTAATTTTATAAATCCAAAGCAAGCCATGGATAATGGAGTTGCAATGGTGCATCAAGAACTTAACCAAGTGCTTCAAAGAAATGTAATGGATAATATCTGGCTTGGTAGATATCCAAGTAAAGGTGGAGTTATCAATGAAAAAATAATGTATGATGAAACAAAAAAGATTTTTGATGAATTAGAAATTAATGTTGATCCTAGAACAAAAATGGCTAAGTTATCAGTTTCAGAAAGACAAATGGTTGAAATAGCAAAAGCTGTTTCATATAATGCGAAAATATTAGTACTTGATGAACCAACATCATCATTAGCAGAACAAGAAGTTAGGCATTTATTTAGAATTATTAATAAACTTAGAAAAAAAGGCTGTGGAATGATTTATATATCTCACAAGATGGAAGAGATTCTTGAAATATCTGATGATGTTACAATCATGAGAGATGGTAAATGGATAGATACTATAGAAGCTAAAAATTTAACAACAGATAAGATTATAAAGCTTATGGTTGGACGTGATTTAACAAATCGTTTCCCACCTAAGACTAATAAACCAGGAGAAGTTATATTAGAAGTTAATAATTTAACTGGTGCTTACGAGCCAGCAGTTAAAGATGCATCTTTTAAGTTAAGAAAAGGTGAAATATTAGGTGTTGCTGGATTAGTTGGTTCAAGAAGAACAGAATTATTAGAAACAATTTTCGGTATTAGAAGTAAAGCTTCAGGTGAAGTTAAATTACATGGAAATCTTGTTAATAACTCAACTTCAAGACAAGCTATAAAAAATGGTTTTGCTTTATTAACAGAAGAGCGTAGAGCAACAGGTATATTTGGACAACTTGATATAAAATTTAATACTATGATTGCTAACATAGATGGATATAGCAAATTTGGAGTATTAGATAATAAAAAGATTACAGAAGACACAAAATGGACAATAGATAGTATGAAGGTTAAAACTCCAAGTCAAAAGACTGCTATAAGAACATTATCTGGTGGTAATCAACAAAAGGTTATTATTGGAAGATGGTTACTTACAAAACCAGAAATACTTTTACTTGATGAACCAACAAGAGGTATAGACGTTGGTGCTAAATATGAAATATATCAATTAATAATTGATTTAGCTAATAAAGGTAAAGGGGTAATTGTTGTTTCATCAGAAATGCCAGAATTAATAGGTATATGCGATAGAATTTTAGTAATGTCTAATGGTAGAGTGGCTGGTGTAGATGATACAGACAAGCTATCCCAAGAAGATATAATGACATTAGCTGCAAAATATATATAGATTAGAGGTGCAATATTTATGGAAAAGTCAAAGGTTAACAAGCAAAGCGTACAAAATTTCTTCTTGAATTATGCTTTATATATTGTTTTATTTATAATGATAATATTCTTTATAGTAAAGGAACCATCGTTCCTATCATTTAAAAACTTTACAAATATTTTAAGCCAAGCTTCTACTAGAGGTATTCTAGCACTGGGGGTAGCAGGACTTATAGTATTACAAGGTACTGACCTTTCAGCAGGACGTATTTTAGGTTTAACAGCAATAGTTTCTGCTTCATTATTACAATCAACAACTTATGTTGCAAGAATGTATCCAGATTTACCAGCATTACCACTAATAGTGCCATTTATAGCTGCAATTGTAATAGGTGGAATATTTGGTGCAATTAATGGATTTGGTGTGGCCAAGCTTAAGGTTCATGCGTTTATCATAACATTGGGTACTCAGCTTATAGCGTATGGTATTTCTTGTCTTTATATTGATAGACCTCCACTAGGAGCTCAACCAGTTGCTAACTTAGACGAAAGATATACAAAATTCGTTAATGGATACTTGAAATTAGGTCCAGTAGAAATTCCATATTTAATATTCTATTTAGCAATTGCTGCAATTATCATGTGGTTTGTATGGAATAAAACTAAACTTGGTAAAAATATGTTTGCTATTGGTGGAAATCCAGAAGCAGCTGCAGTTTCAGGTGTTAACGTAGTTAAAAATATAATGATAATATTCATTATATCTGGTGTTCTTTATGGTGCTGCTGGTTTCTTAGAAGCTGCAAGAGCGGGTTCTACTACTACAGCTACAGGATTTAACTATGAACTTGATGCGATTTCTGCCTGTGTTGTTGGAGGTGTATCATTTACTGGTGGTATTGGTACAATTCCAGGGGTATTAATCGGAGCAGTGTTATTACAAGTAATTAACTATGGATTAAACTTCATAGGGGTTAATGCTTATTGGCAATATATCATAAGAGGTTTAATAATCATAACAGCTGTGTCACTTGACGTAAGAAAATATTTATCTAAGAAATAATTAAAGAATATAACAAGACTGTATCAAAAGTATATTGATTTGATACAGTCTTAAGTACATAAAAATATCAGGAGGAATAGTAATGGAAGATGTAGTAACAGATAAAGAACACATAGAAAATGATATAGAAAAAGCTGAAGCTTTAAATAATGAAGCTGAAGGAAATAAAGAAGTTCCTAAAAGAAACATGAGAGATTGTATATATGGGAATATAGATGTATCAGTAAAAACTATGGATAAAGTAATAATGGTATTATTAATAGCATTAGCGGCCTCATTTATTTTTGGTATAATAGTTTAAAATTAAGGATTATTAGAAAGTCAGGATCACTTTTTGTGGTTCTGGCTTTTTTTGGGAACAAGTATGGAATTATAAAGTATAAACAAAAATAGAAAAATGTGTTATAATGGGATATACTTAAAGTATATTTGGGTTTTAATCAGGAGGAATAACATATGGGTCTATATCGTATTATGCTAGTAGACGATGAAGAGGAAATAAGGTTAGGAATAATAAAAAAAATAAAATGGGAAGATTATGGATTTGAGATAATTGCTGATGCTGAAAATGGTAGGGATGCATTAGAAAAAGCAGAAAAACTTAAGCCAGATATAATAATAACAGATATAAAAATGCCTTTTATGGATGGGATAGAATTAGGGAAAAAAATTACAGAGATAATGCCATCTACAAAGTTAATAATATTAACTGGATTTGATGATTTTAAGTATGCAAGAGAAGCTATTAAAATTAATGTAATAGATTACGTATTAAAACCTATTAATTCTGCTGAATTTAGTGAAATATTAAGTAAATTAAAAATTCAGTTAGATAGGGAGTATGATGAAAAAAGGAATATAGAAAGCATTTATAACAATTATAAGAAAAGTATTCCTGTAATTAGGGAGCAATTTTTAATTGGTGCAATAGAAGGCCGTATAAATGATGATAAATGGAATGAAGAAATAAAAACATTAGATATAGATTTAAATTATAAGTATTATTCGGTAATCAGTATTCGTGGAGATGGAAGCTTTTTATTTAATAATTTAGAAAATATAGCTATTGAAAAGGATTTATCATTAATATCAATATCTATAAAAAATATTGTTGATGAGGAATTGGGGAAGTATTGTAAATTTATTAGTTTTCCTTATTATGATAATACTGTTGTTATAGTTAATTTTAATACTAAGGAGGAAATTTTAAATATAATAAAAGGAATAAATGAAATATGTAGTATTTATAAGCGTATTATGAACTTTAAGATATCTGCAGGAATTGGACATATTTTTATGGAAATAGCTGAAATGAAATCATCATATAAAAGTTCTCAAAATGCATTGGAATATAGATTTATTTTAGGTAGTGGTAAAGGTATATATATTGAAGATGTTGAACCAAATACAGTAATAAAGCTCCAACTTGATGATAGTAATGAAAGAAATATGTTAAATGCAATTAAAATAGGTGGGCATATAGAAATAAGAAATGAAATAAACAATATCTTTAAGAAGGCAGAAGAATCATTATTGCCTTTTAATCAATATAGAATATATTTAATGGAAATTATGACATCACTTTTAAAATTAGTACAAGCTTATAAATTCGATATAAATGATATTTTTGGAGAAGATTTTAATTGTTATGCTAAATTAGAACATTTTGAATCAATACAATTGATGAAGGAATGGTTTATAAGTAAAGCTATTATAGTAAATGATTTCATAAAAAAAGAACGAGTTAATTCAACACATTTATTAGTTGAAAAAGCAAAAAAATATATTTATGAGAATTATTCTGACTCTGAACTATCTGTTGAAAAAATGTGTAAGGAATTACACGTTAGTCCAACTTATTTTTCAACTATATTTAAGAAAGAAACAGAAATGAATTTTGTAAACTATCTTACAACCATTAGATTAGAGGAAGCTGTAAAATTACTAAATACAACAGATGATAAGACTTATGTTATAGCAGCCAGTGTAGGGTATCCAGAAGCAAATTATTTTAGTTATGTATTTAAGAAAAAATATGGAGTTTCACCATTGAAGTATAGAAAGAGATAAATAAATGAAAAAGTTTATCAAAAAAAGTAAGTTTAAGAATATTAGTTATAAAAATTTTAGTATACAAAATATTTTATCTGTATCATTTACTACAATTGCTGTTAGTGGAGCTATTATTGTTGGATTAGCATTTTATTTAAGATCTATACATTCAGTGGAAAAAATGGCATCTGAAAATAGTATTGCAATGTTAGAGCAAGCAAACATGAATTTAGATAGATACTTAAGAAACATTATGAAAGTGTCAGATACAATTTATTATAAAGGAATAAAAAAGAAAGATTTGGAGAATGAAAATATTACTACTGAAATGGATTTATTATATGAGGCAAATAAAGATTCTTTAGTTAGTATATGTTTATTTTCAGAATATGGGGAAGTTTTAGCTGCAACACCTATATCGCAACTTAAGGATTCAATAGAACCAAGAGATAATGAATGGTTTACAAATGCTATGGAAAAAAAAGAGAACTTTCATTTTTCTACGCCACATGTTCAAAACCTCTTTATAGATCTTAATTATAGATATAGATGGGTAGTTTCATTAAGTAGATCTGTAGAAATAACTAAAAATGGGAAAACAAGCTCAGGAGTTTTACTTGTAGATATGAGCTTTAGTGGAATAGAACAAATATTTAAAAATATAAATTTAGGAAAATCAGGATATACATATTTGATAGATGGAAATGGTGAGATTATATATCACCCAAGGCAACAGTTAATTTATTCTGATTTAATAGAAGAAAACAATATAGTTGCAGCTAGCTATGAAGATGGTAGTATCATAGAAAGCTATGATGGTATAAAAAGGCTAGTAACAGTTAAAACAGTAGGATATACAGGATGGAAAATTGTTGGAGTTATAAATGTATCAGATATAAGATCAGATCATAACCAAATTAGTGGATTTGCAATTTATATTATGATTTTTGCTATATTTATGGTTATTTCAATAAATATGTTTGTTTCTACACGTATAGCAAATCCAATAAAAGAGTTAGAAGAGTGTGTAAAAAAATTTGAAAGTGGAGTTATAGATTTAAAAGTTCCTATTAGTGGCTCTAAAGAAGTTGAACATCTAGGAAAAGCTATTAATTCTATGGTAAAAGAAATGCAAGTACTTATGAAAAATATAACTAAGGAACATGAAGCTAAGAGAAAAAGTGAATTAAATGCACTTCAAGCTCAAATTAATCCACACTTTTTATATAATACTTTGGATTCTATTATATGGATGATAGAAAATGAAAATTATGATGGAGCAATAACTATGGTTACCTCACTAGCAAGATTATTTAGAATTAGTTTAAGCAAAGGAAAAAATATTATTTCAGTAAAAGATGAGCTAGAACATGCAAAAAATTATTTGACTATTCAAAATATACGTTATAAAGATAAGTTTGAATATTATATTGAGTATGAAGAAGAAACATTAGAGTTAGCTACAATTAAGTTAATAATACAACCGTTAATTGAAAATGCAATTTATCATGGAATGGAATTTATGTCTGGAGATGGAGAAATTTTAGTTAAAGCATATATAAAAAATAGTAATTTATATATTGATGTTATAGATAATGGATTTGGAATGACTGAGGAGGTTGCTAAAAATCTTTTAACTAATAATAGCACAAGCAAGGGCTCAGGATCAGGAATTGGACTAAAAAATGTTCATGAAAGAATACAATTATATTTTGGAGCAGAATATGGATTAGAAATTTATAGCGAACCAGATGAGGGAACTACAATAAGAATTCATATGCCGTGTATAAATATTAATGATTGTTATGTAAAAGAGGTGGACAAGATATGAAGATAAGAAAAAAGTATGTGTTTATTATATTATTTATTATAATGGCGTTATCTTCTATATTGTTACTTAATGAAGAAATATGGGCTAATAATGATGTAATAATATATGAAATTTCAGTTATAACAAGTGGAAAAAGTAATGAAAGTTTAATGATAATGAAGGAGGGGATAGAACAAGCTGCTTCAGAGATGAATGTAAATATAAGTTTTATAACTTTATCTGAAGAAAATAATGTTGAAGAGCAAAAGAAATTATTAGACAGAGAAGTTAAAAATGGAGCAGATGCGATTTTAATTGCTCCCGCTGTATATGAGGGAATGAGTGATGAAATAGAATCAGCTAGAAAGAAGACCGCAGTAATTTTAATAGATTCTAATATAAAAACAGAAGAAAATATACCATATATAGGTTGTAACAATGAAGAACTAGGAGCAAGTCTAGCAGATGAAGTAATTAAAATGGGTAATACTCGTGGAAAGATAGCAATTGTAAACGGAAATTTAGAGTATAGCACTGTAATGGAAAGATATAACGGCTTTATGAGTGCTATATTAAAAAGCAATAATTACGTTGAGTTCATAGATATATTACTAGATGAAAAAGATTCGTATGATAAGGTTTTAGAAGTTTTAAATAAGAAAGAATTTGATGCTATTGTAACTTTTGATGTTAAAACATTAGAATTATTAGCACAATGTAAAAAAGATATAAATGCTTTAAATGAAGAACAAATACAAACAGAGATTTATGGTACTGGAGGAACTAGCAAGGTTACATCTTTTTTAGAGGATGATATTATTAAAGCAACTGCAATACAAAATGAATTTAATATAGGGTATTTAGGAGTAAAGATGGCAGTTGATATAATTAATAATAAATATGTAGAAAATACACTTATTTATTCAGCAGTAATAGATAAAAGAAGTATGTATACTGAAGAAAATGAAAGATTATTATTTCCATTAATTAAATAATTGGATTATTGGAGGGTAAAATGAAAACATTTAAAAGGGTGTTGAATATAATTATGGTTATTTTAACAGTAACTTTATTATGGTCATGCAACAGTGAAGGAGCAAAAAAAGCACAAAGGATTAGAGAGATAAAGATAGGAGTAACCTTATATAAAGAAAGTGATTTGTTCATATCAAGCATAGCAGAGAATTTAATAGATATTGCAAAGGAAAAAGAAAGCTCTGAAGATATAAAAATTATTTTAAATATAGCGGATTCAAATGGAAGTACAGTAAATGAAACTAAGCAGGTTGAAAAGTTTATTAATCAAAAATATGATGTAATTTGTGTTAATCTTGTTGATAGAACAGCAGCATCAACAATAATTGATAAAGCAAAGCTTGCTAATATTCCAGTAATATTTTTTAATAGAGAACCTGTTGAAGAAGATATGCAAAGATGGAATAAAATTTATTATGTTGGAGCTGAAGCAGAAAAGTCAGGTAAAATGCAAGCGGAAATAATATTAGACGCATATAAAGAAAATAGTAATATTGTAGATAAAAATAGTGATGGCAAAATTCAATATGTAATGTTAGAAGGTGAAGCAGGCCATCAAGACAGTTCTATAAGGACAGAATATTGCATTAAAAGTATGATTGAAAATGGATTAGAGGTAGAGAAATTATCAGATGATATAGCAAACTGGGAAAATTCACAGGCACGTGAAAAAATGATTCAATGGATAAAAAGCTATGGTGATGATATAGAAGTAGTTTTTAGCAATAATGACGATATGGCATTAGGAGCAATTAATGCATACGATAGTTTAAATATAGATATAGTGGATAGGCCATTAATTGTAGGAGTAGATGGTATTCAAGAAGCTTTACAGCAGATAAAAGAAGGAAAAATGATAGGAACAGTTATAAGTGATGCAAAAGAACAAGCGAGTGCTATTTTTAATATAGCGTTTTCTTTGGGGAAAAATGGTGATATAGATGAGTGTATCGACTTATTGGATGGTAAGTACTTTAAGGTTAAACATACTAAGGTTTTAAAGGAGAATGTTGAATTATTTTATAATTAAATATAATTATATTTACCCTGTAGGATAGACATTAAAATAAGTTTACTCTACAGGGATTTTTATATTTATGATAAGCTAAAAATGTTTTGTTGGTTTATCAATTTCAAATGGAGTTTTTTCATTTGCTTTATTTTTTACTTTTTCGGCATAATTTTTGCATGTAGGGTCAGAATTAGTTTTACATTTACTCATTAAATTCACCTCTTTAAATAATTTAATATTAGTTTGTACTATGTTTTATAAAATATTACTGGCAATATTAAGGCATAATATAAATAATTTATATTGACTTATAAAAATGAAGACTTATAATATTAATATACCCCCTACCCGGGGGTGGTGTGGAGGAAGTTATGGAAGAAAGAAAAAAAGCAGTTCAAAATTTAAAAATAGCAAAAGGTCAAATAGAAGGAATTATAAAAATGATTGAAGATGAAAGATATTGTATAGATATTTCTAATCAAATAATAGCAGTTCAATCTTTATTAAAAAAGGCAAATACTCAAATACTAAAAAGACATTTAGATCATTGTGTTAAAGATGCGATTTTAAATAATAACGGTGATGAAAAAATAAATGAAATAATGAGTTTATTTGAAAAAATTTCTAAATAATAGAAGGTGGATTTAATGAATAAAAAATATAAAATTGGGGGAATGACATGTTCTGCTTGTTCAAATAGAGTAGAGCGTGGTATAAAAAAGATGAACGGCATATTAGATGCCAATGTAAATTTAACTACTGAAACTCTAACTGTAAATTTTGATGAAAGTAAATTATCATCGGAAGATATAGAAAAAAAAGTAGAGTCATTAGGGTATAGTGTTATAAAAAATATTAAAACACATACGTATAAGGTTGAAGGCATGACTTGTGCTGTTTGTGCTGGAAGAGTTGAGAAAGTAACAAAAAAAATAGAGGGCGTACAAAAGTCAGTTGTTAACCTTACTACAGAAAAATTAAGTATAACAGTTGATGATGATATAGTAACATATGGAGATATAAAGAGAGCTGTAGAAAAAGCAGGATATAAATTAATTAGAGAAGAGGAAAAGGAGAATAATGAAAAAAGGCTAAGTGATAAAGATAAATTATTACGCAGGCTTATATTTTCATGTATATTTACAATTCCATTACTTATAGTAACTATGGGACATATGGTAGGAATGCCATTGCCTAAGATAATAGACCCTATGACAAATCCAATGAATTTTGCATTATTTCAAATTATATTAACAATTCCAGTTATGGCAATTGGATATAAATTTTATTTAGTAGGCTTTAAGAATTTAATAAAATTAAGTCCTAATATGGATTCACTTATAGCAGTAGGAACAAGTGCAGCATTTATTTATAGTGTTTTTGGAATGTATAAGATATATGTAGGGGATAATAGTTATGCAATGCATTTATATTTTGAAGCGGCTGTAACAATATTAACTTTAATAACTCTTGGCAAATATTTAGAAGCTATTTCAAAGGGAAAAACTTCAGAAGCTATTAAAAAGCTTATGGGATTAGTTCCTAAAACAGCAACAATAATAAGAGATAATAAGGAAACTATTATTCCAGTAGATGAAGTAATAGTTGGAGATATAATTTTAGTAAAACCAGGAGAAAAGCTTCCGGTAGATGGAGAAGTTATTGAGGGAAGCACTTCAATTGATGAATCTATGTTAACAGGTGAAAGTATTCCAGTGGAAAAAGTTGCTGGAAGCAATGTAATAGGAGCTAGTATTAATAAAACAGGATTTATTAAATATAAAGCAACTAAGGTAGGTAAAGATACAGCACTTGCTCAAATAATTAAACTAGTAGAAGATGCTCAAGGATCTAAGGCACCAATTGCAAAATTGGCAGATATTATATCATCTTATTTTGTACCAACAGTAATAGGACTTGCAATATTTTCAGCAGGAGCTTGGCTAATAGCTGGAGAAACACCAGTATTTGCTCTGACTATATTTATTTCAGTTTTAGTAATAGCATGTCCTTGTGCTTTAGGATTAGCAACGCCTACAGCAATTATGGTTGGAACTGGAAAAGGTGCTGAAAATGGAGTGTTAATTAAAGGTGGGGAAGCTTTAGAGACAACTCATAAGATAGATACAATAGTATTTGATAAAACAGGTACTATAACTGAAGGAAAACCAGTAGTTACAGATATAGTTACAAATGGAATAGATAAAAATGAGTTATTAGCATTAGCAGCTAGTGCAGAAAAAGGTTCAGAACATCCATTAGGAGAGGCAATAGTAAGAGAGGCAGAAGAAAAAAATATAGACTTAAAAAAAATAGAAAACTTTAATGCTATACCAGGGCATGGGATACAAGTTGTAATAAATGGAGAAACTATTTTATTAGGAAACTTAAAATTAATGAAAGAAAATTCAATTAGTATTGGAAATTTAAATAAGGAATCAGATAGATTGGCACAAGAAGGTAAGACACCTATGTATATTACAATTAATAATTCCTTAGAAGGTATTATTGCCGTTGCAGATACAGTAAAGCCAAGTAGCAAAAAGGCTATTGAGACTCTTCATAGTATGGGAATAAAGGTTGCAATGATTACTGGTGATAATAAAAAGACAGCAAATGCTATCGCAAGACAAGTTGGAATAGATATAGTTTTAGCAGAAGTATTACCACAAGACAAAGCAAATGAAGTTAAAAAACTACAAAATGAAAATAGAAAGGTTGCTATGGTTGGAGATGGAATTAATGATGCACCAGCTCTTGCACAAGCAGATATTGGGATAGCAATAGGATCAGGGACTGATGTAGCTATGGAAAGTGCAGATATAGTTCTTATGAGAAGTGATTTAATGGACGTTAGTACAGCAATTAAATTAAGTAAAGCAACTATACGAAATATAAAGCAAAATTTATTTTGGGCATTTGGATATAATGTTTTGGGAATACCAGTAGCAATGGGAGTTCTTCATATATTTGGTGGACCACTACTTAATCCAATGATTGCAGCAGCGGCTATGAGTTTAAGCTCAGTATCAGTGCTTGCAAATGCATTAAGATTAAAAAGATTTAAAGCATAAACTAAGTTATTAGCTATTAAATAAATATAAAAATAGTTTTTAATTTTTAAATACAATATATGACTATTTTAATATGGGTAGTCTAGTATAAAAGGAGAGATAAGATATGTTAAAAAAAATATTTATTGAAGGTATGAGTTGTAATCATTGTGTAAATCATGTTAAGGAAGCTTTAGCAACGCTAAAAGATTCAGGAAAGATACAAGTTAATTTAGAAGAAAAATATGCAGTAGTAGAAACATCATCTAACAATGATGAAATAAAAGAAAAAATTGAAGATGAAGGATATGATGTTGTTTCAATAGAGGAAGCTTAATTATAGTTAAGGTTTATAAGTAGAGAATAAATAAAAAAAGTCGCTTTAGAGCGACTTTTTTACTTAGCTAAGATTTTTGTATTAGAAGTTTAAGCTTACAATTTTTTAATATACTTTGGTAGGTTATCTTAGCCTATTACTACAATTATAAATTCCTTATTTGTATCGGAGAACATGCCTATAATTGAAGACAACATAATTATAACCAGCAATCCAATAAGATAGCAGTTTAGGATTATAGGAAATTAAATGTTTTAGGAACTCATCAAATAAATTAAGCTTTAGAAGTATTTTTATTATGTCTTTAGGATAAGGAGTAACTTTAGTAAAAGATTTTCTAGGATCTATAACCATTAAATTTTCATTTTTATCTATAAAAAGATGAGCATTTCTGATATTAATTCTTTTAAAATTTAAAGATTTAAGATCTTCTATTAAATCTATTATTTCAGTAGAGATTTTATAAGAGAGTTTGTTTTTGGATAGAAAGTCATAAAGATTTTCTCCGCTAACATATTCACGTATTACAATATTACTAATTCTAATTAAAACTTTAGGAAAAAATCTACTATCTTTTACTGTTTCTAAAATATCAACTTCACTTTTTGCGCCTTTAATTGTATTGAAGTCTTTTAGGGCGTATCCTTCAGGTGTTAGATATACACTACCTTCAGAGCCACTACCTAATAAAATGCAATCATTTAATTCAATAACACATTTCATAATATCACTTTACTTATTGCTTATAATAATATATGCAATTAAATAAGAATATTGTATTAAAAGTGAAAATTTATTATATTTTACAAATAAAATATAAATTAGGAATAGAAATATAATCAATAAATATGTTAATATGATAATTATTAGAAATTACAAAGTGTAAAGGGATGAATTAATGAAGTACGACACAAAAGAAAAAAGTTATGAAAAAAGGAATAAAAGATATCTTAAATTTATGTTAATTGGAACTGTAATAATTTTAAATATATTTATTTTAGGAATAAATTTTATAGATTCTAACTTCATGGCAAATAATTTTATATTGAATGATTTAAATGGAATTAATATTATACTTGGTATTATTTCAATACCATGCTGTTTTTTATATTATTATATGTATAAAAATAATGAGTTTTTTATTTTGAATATTTCTTATATAAGTATATTTATTGAGTATATTCTTATAAATTTTATTAGTGAGGGATTAATAACATTTCCATTTATTTTTAGAATATTGCTATTAACGATAGCTATACATAATAATAGTAAATATGCTAAATTTTTAGTTGATAAAAAGAAGTTTTGCATTATTTTATCTATTTTAATAAATTTATTAGGTACATATTTTGAACTAAAATTAAGGGAAATATATACTATTGAAGGAGAGATATTTCAAGTAGCATTAGTAGTATATTATTTTATATCATTAATATTACTTGCTAAAAGAGCTATTAAGAAAAGTGAATGTATATATACTATTTTTGTAGCAAGTATAAGTGTTTTTACAATAAGGAGAATATTTTATCTTAAAATATTTTCATTATATAGCTATAAGGTTAGCGAGTATAATAAGTTAATAACTGTTACTGCTTATTTTATATTATTGGTTGGATTATATATTGAGGTCGTAAGAAAAATTCAAGAGAGTATAGTATTAAATAATGAAGTAAGCAATAATGAAAAAATAATTTCTAATATTTCTGAAAGTGTAAAAGATTTAATATTAACTACAGATAAAGAAGGACAAGTATTATATGTAAATAAGATAGTATTAAGTAAGCTTGGTTATGAAAAAGAAGATATTATAGGACATAATTATAGTAAAATAATTTATGAAGAGAATATATTAAATAATGATTTAGAGGCAAACACTATACTACTAGAACAAAAGTGGAAATGTAAAACAGGAAAAGTATTTCAGACGGAAAGTATAATTACTAGTGTAAATAATAGTGAGGGGGAAACTATAGAAAGAGTAATTGTTGCAAGGGATTATAGTTATAGAGAACAACTTGAGAATTTAAAGAAAAAATATAAGGAAATAAAAGAAGTAGAAAAAGCAAAAGGGCAATTTTTTGCTAATTTATCTCACGAAATTAAAACACCTATAAATATAATTTATTCCTGTATGCAGTTACTTGAAATTAATAAAGAAAATAGTGATGAAGCATTATCCATAGCATATAAAAAATATGATAAAACAATAAAGCAAAATTGTTATAGGTTACTTAGATTAGTTAATAATTTAGTCGATATAACTAAAATTGATTCTGGTTATATGACACTTTCATTTGTAAATTATGAAATAATTAGCTTAGTAGAAGATATAACTATGTCAATAGTACCATATGTAGAATCTAAGAATATAAATGTAATATTTGATACATATATTGAAGAGTTAGAAATAAAGTGTGATCCTGAAAGTATAGAGAGGGTAATTTTAAATATACTTTCAAATGCTATTAAATTTACTGACGATGGAGGAAATATTTTTGTTTTAATGGATGCAGATGAAGAGTATTTAACTATAAGAATAAAAGATGATGGAGTAGGTGTTGCAAAAGAGCTTAAAGATGATATATTTGAAAGATTTGTTCAAGAAGATAAATCTTTTAATAGAAAAAATGAAGGAAGTGGAATAGGTTTAGCTTTAGTAAAATCATTAATTGAACTTCATGAAGGTATGGTTTATTTAGAAAATAATACAGAAAAAGGAAGTGAGTTTGTGGTAAAACTTCCAAATGTTAAGGTGGCGGAATCTGAAGGAAATAGTAGGATAATAGATGTTGATAACAAACCATTAGTACAAAAAATAGATATAGAATTTTCAGATATATATGAATTATACTAAAAGTAAATAAAAGGAGCAGATACTTTTTAAGTATCTGCTCCCTTTTATTATTTATCTAATTACTATTTAATAAAATAGAAGTATGCAAGAACAATAATACCAAGTATAATTCTATACCAACCAAAAATTTTAAAGTCGTTTGTCTTAATATAAGACATTAAGAATTTAATTGCCATAATAGATACTATAAATGCAACAATCATACCTGTTAATAATAATACCATTTCATTTCCTGTAAAACTAAAACCAAATTTAAGAAGTTTTAAGGCACTAGCACCAAACATAACAGGGATAGCAAGGAAGAATGTGAATTCTGCTGCTACAGTTCTTGAAACACCGATTAATAAAGCTCCAACAATAGTTGCACCTGAACGAGAAGTACCAGGGAATACTGCAGCTATAAGTTGGAAAATACCTATCATTATTGCAACTTGATATGTTATTTCTGATAAAGTAGTAACTGTTGGTCTTTTGTTCTTATTGTAATTTTCTATAACAATAAATAAAATACCAAATAAAATTAGCATTATTGCAACTGTTATAGGATTATAAAATAGTTCATTAAGTACATCATCAAATAAAAGTCCAACAACTGCTGCAGGAATACAAGCAACAATTATTTTAAACCACATTGAAATAGTATCTTTTTCTATTTTAACTCCATTATCAAAAGTAAATGGAAATATCTTCTTCCAGTATAGAACAATAACTGCAAAAATGGCACCAAGCTGTATAACAACTAAGAACATTTCCATAAATTGTGGTGAAACATTAAGTTTTAAGAATTCATCCACTAATATCATATGTCCAGTACTACTAATAGGAAGCCATTCTGTAATACCTTCCACAATACCAAGTATTATGGCTTTTATAATTTCTAAAAATTCCATTTAAATACCTCCAAATATATAATTATATAATTTACCACTTCACTATTATATATAAAATTCATAATTTATAAAAGGTAAAATAGTAAAATAGTACAAAATGTTAATAATATATGGTGTATAAAGATTCTAATAAAACAACATTAGATGTATATACATCAGTAACGTTAATGGTGAAAATGTGGTAATATAATATATATATTATAAAAATGGAGGATGGTTTTATGAATAAACTATTAGTAGTTGTAGATTATCAAAATGACTTTGTTAATGGAGTATTAGGATTTAAAAGAGCTGAAAGTTTAGAAGAGGGCATATATAATAAAGTTAAAGAATACTTAGAAAATAAAGATAATGTTTTATTTACTTATGATACACATAATGAACAATATTTAAACACAAGAGAAGGTAAAAACTTACCTGTAGCTCATTGTATAGAAGGAACTTATGGACATGAGTTATATGGAAAGCTTAAAAAGTTTGAAAATGAAGAGAATACGATTCATATAAATAAGTTTGCCTTTGGCATGTCACCAAAGCAAGTGATAGAACTAAGTGAAAAGATAGGAAAAGATATTGATTATATAGAAATAGTAGGAGTTGTAACAAATATGTGTGTTATAAGCAATGTTGTTACATTACAATCTCAATATATAAATGCTGAAATTGTAGTTAATGGAAAGCTTTGTGCAAGTTTTGATGACTCACTACATGAAAAAGCATTAGATGTAATAGAATTTCTGCAAGTTAGTGTAATTAGATAAACTATAAAATTTAAAGTATCTTTTTATTGAAATAAAATAAATGAAAATAAGATATAATATTATGTGTAAGGAAGCTTCAACGAAGGTTAATTTGATTATAGTAAAAGTTTAAAGTGAAACAACAAAATATGTTGAAGTAGGAGAGAGAAAAATGATAAAATTTGCCCATAGAGGAGCAAGCTCTGATTATCCGGAAAATACGCTATTATCATTTAAAGAAGCTATTAGATTAGGTGCTAATGGAATTGAATTAGATGTTCATAAAACAAAGGATAATAAAATAGTAGTAATTCATGATGAAGATATTGAAAGAACATTAATTGGAAAAGGATTAGTAAAAGATTTTACATTAAATGAATTAAAGAAATTTAGATGTAGAAAGATACTTTTTAGAAATAATGATAGTTGCTTAATTCCAACTTTAGAGGAAGTATTACAGTTATTTAGAGATAATAATGTTTTTTTAAATATAGAATTAAAAACAGATATTTTTGAATACGAAGGAATAGAAAATGATGTAATTAAGTTAATATATAAACATAATATGAAAGATAGAGTGTTATTATCTAGCTTTAATCATAAAACTGTAAAAAGATGTAAAAATATAGATAAGAGCATTAAAACAGCAATATTATATGAAAAGCAAATTGATAATATTATAAATTATGCAAATAGCTTAGATGTGGATGCAATAAATCCAAGTATAAGCTTAGTATCTAAAGAACTTATTGAAGAGGCTCATAAGAAAAATTTAAAAGTAAATGTATATACTGTAAATAGCCCAATTTATATGAGAAATTTGATTGAAGCAAATGTTGATGGAATTTTTACAGATTGCTTTCATTTATTAAAGGAAATACTAGAAAAGTAAGTTGTAGGACTTAAAATTGATTTAGGGTAAGGTTTAAAATTTTATATTTAAATAAAAAGGATGTCAAATGACATCCTTTTTTGGTTGCGGGGAAAGGATTTGAACCTATGACCTTTGGGTTATGAGCCCAACGAGCTACCGACTGCTCCACCCCGCGATATTAAAGATTTAAATTATTAACTATAGTATTAGTATACTACTATAAAAATATAGAGTCAATATATAAATTACAAAAAAAGGAAAAAAATATTAATACATTATATAAATACATATTTATATTTATTTTTTTAAATACTATTAAGGAGTAAAAATATTGATAATAGCTTATAAATATATGAAATCTAGAATGTTAAAGAAAGAGAGGTAAAGCTATGAGAAAAATGAAAACCATGGATGGAAATACTGCAGCTGCATATATTTCATATGCATATACAGAAGTAAGTTCAATCTATCCTATCACTCCATCATCTCCTATGGCAGAACATATAGATGAATGGGTAGCTCAAGGCAAAAAGAATATATTTAATCAAACAGTAAAAGTAGTGGAAATGCAATCGGAGGCAGGAGCAGCAGGTGCATTACATGGAATTCTTCAAAGTGGTGCATTAGGAACTACGTATACAGCATCACAAGGATTATTACTTATGATTCCCAATATGTATAAGATGGTTGGGGAAAGGTTACCAGCAGTTATTCATGTTGCAGCTAGAGCATTAGCAACTTCATCATTAAGTATTTTTGGAGATCATCAAGACGTTATGGCAGCAAGGGCTACAGGATGTGCAATGCTAGCAGAAGGTTCTGTTCAAGAAGTAATGGATTTATCACCAGTAGCACATTTAACAGCAATTAAAGCAAGAATGCCATTTGTAAACTTTTTTGATGGATTTAGGGTTTCTCATGAAATACAAAAGATAGAGGTATTAGAATATGATGAGTTAGCTAAACTTTTAGATTATGATGCAGTTGAAAATTTTAGAAAGAATGCATTAAATCCAAGTCATCCTGTTACTAGAGGTACAGCTCAAAATCCAGATGTATACTTCCAATTATGTGAATCTCTAAATAAATATTATGATGATATTCCAGCAATAGTAGAAGAATATATGAGCAAAATCACTGAGTTAACAGGTAGAGAATATCATTGCTTTGATTATTATGGTGATAATAATGCTGATAGAATTATAATTTCTATGGGTGCAGTAAGTGAAGTAATCGAAGAAACAATAGATTATTTAATGAGTAAAGGTGAAAAGGTAGGACTTATAAAGGTTAGACTTTATAGACCATTTAGTATAGAAAGATTATTAAATACTATACCAAAATCAGTTAAAAAAATAGCTGTTTTAGATAAAACAAAAGAACCTGGCTCAATTGGAGAACCTTTATACTTAGATGTATTAAGAGCAGTAAATGAAATGGAGAATCCACCAAAAGTAGTTGGAGGAAGATTTGGATTAGGTTCTAAAGATCCATATCCATCAGATATAGTTGCTGTTTATGAAAATCTAGCAAAGGATAAGCCAAAGAATAGATTTACTATTGGAATAATTGATGATGTAACTAATTTATCATTAGAACCAAATAAAGAAATAGATGTAGCAGTAGAAGGAACAACTGCATGTAAGTTCTGGGGTTTAGGTTCCGATGGTACAGTTGGTGCAAATAAGAATGCAATAAAAATAATTGGTGATCATACTAATATGTATGCTCAAGGATATTTTGCATATGATTCTAAAAAATCAGGAGGAATAACTGTATCTCATTTAAGATTTGGTAAAAATCCAATAAAATCACATTATGAAATTGATAAAGCAGATTTTGTTGCTTGTCATAATCAATCTTATGTATATTCATATAATGTACTTGAAGGATTAAGAAAAAATGGAGTATTTGTATTAAATACTATTTGGAATGAAGAAGAATTAAATGATAGATTACCAGCTAAAATGAAAAAATATATTGCTGAAAATAATATAAATTTTTATACAATAAATGCAGTTAAGATAGCTCAAGAGATAGGACTTGGCGGAAGAATAAATATGATAATGCAAGCTGCGTTCTTTAAGGTAGCAAATATAATTCCAGTTGATGAAGCTGTTAAATATTTAAAAGATGCAGTTGTAACATCTTATGGAAAAAAAGGTGAAAAAGTTGTAAACATGAATTTTGCAGCTATAGATAAAGGTTTAGAATCTTTAGTAAAAGTTAATATACCTAATGAATGGAAAAATGCTGAAGATGATAAATTAGATGAAAAAATGCAAGTACCAAAGTTTGTTGAAGAAGTATGTATACCAATCAATAGATTAGAAGGTAATAACTTACCAGTTTCAACATTTGTAAATAATAATCTTGAAGATGGTACATTTATGCATGGAACTACAGCATATGAAAAGAGAGGTATAGCTGTTAATGTACCTGAATGGATACCAGAAAATTGTATCCAATGTAATCAATGTTCATATGTATGTCCTCATGCATGTATAAGACCTTTCTTATCAACTGAAGAAGAGTTAAAAAATGCACCAGAAAGCTTTAAGAAATTAAAAGCCAATGGTGTTAAGAGTGAAACACCTTATTTTTATACAATTGGGGTAACTCCACTTGATTGTACAGGATGTTCAAATTGTGCAGAAGTTTGTCCAGCACCAGGAAAAGCATTAATAATGAAGCCATTTGACTCACAACATGATCAAATAGAAGCTTGGAATTTTGCTGTAGAAGATATTAAGAATAAGAAGAATCCTATGAATAAAAAGACTGTTAAAGGTAGTCAATTTGAGCAACCACTTTTAGAGTTCTCAGGGGCATGTGCAGGTTGTGGAGAAACTCCATATGCAAAACTAATTACTCAGTTATTTGGTGATAGAATGATGATTGCGAATGCAACAGGTTGTTCTTCAATTTGGGCATCATCAGGAGCTGCAACAGCATATACAAAAAATCAACAAGGTTATGGACCTGCATGGGCAAATTCATTATTTGAAGATAATGCAGAATATGGACTTGGAATGTTCTTAGGTGTTAAAACAATAAGAGAAAGAATTGCTTCAAATATAAAAAAGGCATTAGATGAAAATTTATGTAGTACTGCAAAAGAAGCAATGGAAGAATGGTTAAGTAATAAAGATATTGGAGAAGGATCAAGAGAAAGAGCAGAAAAATTAGAAGCTGCATTACAAGGATGTAGTGATGAAATAGCAAAAGAAATATTAAAAGATAAAGAATTCTTTATTAAGAGATCACAATGGATATTTGGTGGAGATGGTTGGGCATATGATATTGGATATGGTGGACTTGATCATGTACTAGCAAGTAATGAAGATGTAAATGTATTTGTATTTGATACAGAAATATATTCAAATACTGGAGGGCAAAGTTCAAAATCTACTCCAACAGCAGCTATTGCTAAATTTGCAGCTTCAGGAAAGAGAACTAAGAAAAAAGATTTAGGAATGATGGCTATGAGCTATGGTTATGTCTATGTAGCACAAGTATCTTTAGGAGCAGATAAGAATCAAACTATAAAAGCAATTGCTGAAGCGGAGGCTTATGATGGACCATCATTGATAATTGGATATGCACCATGTATTAGTCATGGTATTAAAAATGGTATGAGTAATACTCCTGACGAACAAAAGAAAGCTGTAGAGTGTGGATACTGGACACTTTATAGATATAATCCTACTCTTAAGGGTGAAAAGAATCCATTTACTTTAGATTCAAAAGAACCAAAGGCAAACTTTAAAGATTTCTTAATGGGTGAAGTTAGATATGCAGCATTAGCTAAAGTATTCCCAGAACTTGCAGAAGAATTATTTGCTAAGACTGAACAAGATGCTAAAGAAAGATATGAAAAATATAAGAAATTAGCAGAAAATTAATAAAGATAAAGAGCTGAGTTTTATAAATTCAGCTCTTTAATTTTTTTATTAAATTTGTCATATACAGATTTAACTATGTAAGGTTCATTGCAATGAATGTGAAGTTCATTAATTGGTAACCATTTAACCCCGCTAGTTTCTTCTTCATTTACAATAAGCAAATCATCCTCATCAGCTTCTAAAAGATAAGCAATAGATAAATGTAAATGTGATGAAACATATTGTCCTCTTTTTATATGACCATTAACAGTAAGAACATCTAAACCAAAGATATCATCTAATACAGGAGTTACATTTTTTAAACCAGTTTCTTCTTTTGCCTCTTTAATAGCTACATGAAGTAAATCACAATCACCATCAGCATGACCACCTGTCCAAGCCCAACTTTGATAAATATTATGATAAATCATTAAAACTTTTGTTCTATTTTTATTTACTATATAGCCGGAGCTAGTTATATGAGCAAGTGTATTTTCACGAGATAAAATGTTGTCATATTTGTCAATACAATTAACTATTAAAGCTTTGTCACTATGTTCTTGTTCATTATAAGGTATATATTCTTTTATTTTTTCAATCCAATTCATAATAAAAATCCTTTCGTTATGACATTTGTTAAAGAGTTGGTACAATATAGTGTATAGTCTAATAATATCATAATTAAATAAAGATTAGAAATGTATTATATATTTATGATACAATTATGGAAAAATAAGATTTTAAGGAGTAAAAATGGATAAAAATAAAAGATTAGTAAATGAACTTAAAATTAATAGAACAATTGAAGCTTTAAGAAAAAATAATATGGAAGGTTTCTTAGTTAATACAAGGGAAGAGCTTATTGACAAAATAGATGAATTAGTTAAAGAAGGTAGCAAGATAAGTTGTGGTGGATCTATGACGTTATTTGAGTATGGCATTATAGATCATTTAAGAAGTGAAAGATATGATTTTTTAGACAGATATAAGGTTGGTTTAAGTAAAGAGGAAATAAAAAACATATTTAGAGAGAGCTTCTTTTGTGATGCATATTTTACAAGCAGTAATGCTATAACAGAAGATGGAGAATTATATAATGTAGATGGAAATGGTAATAGAGTGGCTGCAATGCTGTATGGACCAGATAAGGTAATAGTAATTGCTGGTGTAAATAAAATTGTTAAAGATATTAATGAGGCTATTTCAAGAGTTAAAAACTGTGTTGCTCCAGCTAATGCTATGAGATTAAACAAAAAAACTCCATGTGTAAAGCTTGGAAAGTGTATAGATTGCAAAAGTGAAGATAGAATTTGTAGAGAATATACAGTTATAAAAAGACCTGTACCAAATAGAATTTATGTAATTTTTATAAATGAAGATTTAGGATACTAAAAAGTTAAATTATAAGAAGTACGTCTTTTATTTATATACTATTTTTTTATGTAGATTTAAATTTATTGTAGATAAGCATAAGATAGATAATGCTCTATTATATAGCGACCAACTAACTTTAGTAAAAACATTAACTATTATGATATTTTTCAAAGTTATTGAAAAATAGGTTATATAAAAAAATCATGATATTATCATAAGGAACATTTATAATCAGCTTTAAAATTCTTAGCAAAATTATATTAGTTTCTGAAGATAATATCATGAACTTTTAGAATCAAAATCTGGCTATTACCATTCGCCAGGGTATGCTAGTATATCAACGGTAACAGTTCTTCTACCCCATTGGACACACTCTTCATAAGTATTTAAGTAAACATCAATAATATTTCCTTTAATAGCTCCCCCTGTATCTGAAGCAATTGCAACACCATAACCTGAAACATAAACTTTAGATCCTAAAGGAATAATGGATTTATCTACGGCAATTGTACTTAATCCATTAGGATCTCTAACAACGGGTAACCCCATAGCAGTTATTCCACCACCTGTATAAGCTGTAGCTTCCATAGTAAAAGTCTTTTTAGATGTACCCATGTTTTCGCCTATTACAGGTTTATCTACTACAATAGTATTGAGTTCTTCAATCTTTAAATTGGCATTATAAATTGCATCATTAGCTTTAGAAATAACATTAGAGCTACTTAATTGAGGTAATAGTAGATTTAATGTATCTATTGCATTTTGAAGTTCTGAAGTAGAAGTAGATGAATTAATTATAGATAATGAATGAGAAATTAATTGATTTTCATTTTCTTCTATTATTGCAGCAACAGAATCTTTTTGACTATTTAACTCTTCTAATGCTTCTTCTTGAGATTTTTGAATCTCTGTAATTTTTTCTAAATCATTTTCTATAGATAGTTTAAGGTTTCTTAAATCTTGTTCTTTTGAATTAAGTCTTTCTATAGAATCATTTAGCTTGTCCTTTTTTTCGTTAATATCAGTCAAAATTTCTTTATCAACAGTAACTAATCTTGATATAGATTGAACTCTAGAAACAAAATCAGATAAGCTTGTTGAAGTTAGTATACTTAAGATAATGTTAGAAGACATATTACTTTTATACATTGATCTAACTCTGTTATCTAATACTTTTTGTCCAGATTCAATATCTAATTTGGTTTGTTCAAGTTCAGCTTCTGTTGAATCAATTTCATCATTTATAGTAGAAATTTCATTTTTATTTTCGTCTAGCTTAGCATTAAGTTGTTCTATTTCAATATTTAATGATGCAACTTCAGAATTTAACTCTATTATTTTACTGTTAAGTTCTTGATATTTAGCTTTATTTTCTTCGATTGTCGATTCTGGTGTATCAGCGTAAGCAATTATAGGATCTACGCTTGAAAGTAAAAGTGATATTATAACACCAGAAGATATTATTTTCTTAAACAGAAAAATGCACCTCCTAAAAATAATAATTGCATTTACATAGTATATACTATAAATATTGTTTGTATGTCAAATTTTTTGCCTATATATTACTTATAAGTGTTAAAAATACATATAAAATAGAGTGAAAAAAACAAATAATAGGAAAAAATTAGAATAATATAGATGTTAATAAACACAATTATAACACAACTTTTGAATATTTTGCAAATAATGGAAGGTGAGTGGATGAAAATATAAAAGTTGAATTATTATTATATGTAATATAAAATTTAGAATAAAATAGAAAACATCCTTTTATTTACTGGAAACTTATATAAATATATAAGTTTAATTTAATTGATTAAATATATAAATTAAAAATAAAAGGATTTAACGATGAAATGTCGTTATAAATGAGGAGGATTAATTATTATGGAAAAACTTTATTATGAAGATCAATATTTGAAAGAGTTTACAGCTGAAATAACTAATATAATACAAAAGGAAAATAATTTTCATATTGAATTAGATAGAAGTGCTTTTTTCCCAGGTGGAGGAGGACAACATTGTGATTTGGGATATATTGATAATCATAAGGTTATTGATGTATATGAAGAAAAGGGTGTTATTTACCATGTTACTGAGACAAAGCCAATAAAAATACATAGAGTAAAATGTAAAATTGATTGGGAGAGAAGATTAGATGGAATGCAACAACATCTAGGACAACACGTATTATCAGGGTGTTTTTTCACTATGTTTAATGCTAACACAGTTAGCGTACATGTGGGTAAGGAAGTTAGTACAGTTGATATTAAAGGATATTTAGATGAGGAAACTATAAGAAAAGCTGAGATACGAGCTAATGAAATAATTAAAGAAAATATAAAAGTTGATTTTTTAACACCATCTAAGAAAGAACTTAAAAAGCTTGATTTAAGAAGAGATCTACCTAATACAGATGAACAGATTAGAATTGTAAAAATAGGTGAATTAGATATTAATGCTTGTTGTGGAGTTCATCCAAGTAGAACTTTAGATTTGCAAGCAATAAAGATTATAAGATGGGAAAAACATAAGGGAAATACTAGAATAGAGTATTTAGCAGGAACAAGAGCAGTTAATGATTATTTTAATAAATATGATTTTAGAAATGCAATATGTAAATTCTTAAATTGTGGAGAGAATGATGCAAAGAATACTATAATAAATATTACAAATGATTTAAAAAATATATTAGATGAAAATAGAAGAATTAAAATGGAAATAGGAGAGTATCAAATTAAAGAAATGCTTGAAAATGCAAAAGTGGTAAAAGGTATTTCTATAATTAAAAAGATATATGAAAATGGTGATATTAAGCACTTAACTAAAATTGCAGATAAGTTAGTTCAAAAAGAAAATGTAGTAGTTTTATTTGCTGTAAAATTTGAAGATAGAGCAAATTTAATTTTTGCAAGTTCCAATAATTTAAAAGATATATCTATGAATGATTTATTAAAAGATGCTATAACTTTAATTGACGGAAGAGGAGGAGGAAGTCAATTTAAAGCACAAGGAGCAGGAAAAAATTGTAGTAACTTAGAAAGTGTAATGGATTATGCAGCTGGAAAATTTGAAAAATAATCACAGAGTAGAATAGATAAGGTCTAAGATTGGTGAAAAAGTAAAATTTATAGTGTAAAGAATAACACTTGTTTTTAATCTTCATATAATGAATTATGAATAAAATATTCAAAGGAGATATAAAATTATGGACGAAAGATTTTTTGACCAATTTGATCCAGAGGAAGATATGGATTCAGAAGATATGGAATCAAAAGATATGGAATCAGAAAATTTAGGGACAGTTGAAGAAGCGCAAGTAGATGATAATGCATATATTGAATATAGTTATTATAAAGAAGAGGATAATGAACAAAAGATATATGATACAGAAGATGATTATGATAATGAAGAAGAATTTAATTATGATGAAGATTGTAATCAAGAAGAGTGTGAATACGAAGATGAAGATGAGTGTAGATCAGAAAAAGATCGTGAAGATGATTTTAGGTGTGAAGGACCTAGAGAAAAAGAAGGATGTACATGTGATGAATTAAGAGATGCTTTTTTAGCCGGTAAAAAGCTAGGATATCGTTGTGGAAAAGAAGACGGTATTGAAGAGGGTAGAAGTATTGGATATAGAGAAGGATTTGAAAAAGGAAAGAAAGCAGGATATAGAGAAGGATTCGAAGAAGGAAAGAAAGTAGGATTTAGGGAAGGATTTGAAAGAGGTCGCAGAAGAGGATATGAATTAGGATATAAAAAAGGATTTGTAGTAGGTAAAGAAGAGGGAGATGAATCAGGTAGGGAATCAGCATATAAAGCAGGATATGAAGAGGGAAGAAAAGTAGGATTTAAATGTGGATTTAAGTATGCTTTGAGAGGACAAAAAAAATGTAGGTAAAAGATAATCCAGTGAAATATGATATGTTTCTGTTATAGTAAGCAGTTAAATAATAGGACTGTTACTATTATGAAAGAAGCAGTTCATATTTACTGGATTTTTAATTTATATAAGCGATGTTTCAGGAATAATTTGAAATTAATAGAGAAAAACTAAAATAAATACTATTGTATATTTTAATAGAATTGTTAGGAGTTGTAGCTATGAAAAGAGTGCTTTTTGTAATTTTAATATTAATATATGCAACAATAAGCTATGGATGTTTTGAGAGAAAAAATGATGTTAATAAAGAGATTGATGAATTAGAAGAAATAGATAATATAGAAAATAATAAAATAGCAGATGTACAGGGAGATACATATCTAGTAACCAATGAAGATGAATTAACAACAGGGCTTAAAGAAAATTATAGCGTAACAATAAAAAATAATATAACAGCTAATAATGATCTCGTAATGGAAGGAGATTTTTTAATTACCGATACTACCGAAAAACATAAGGTTAGGGTAGTAAAAAGAAGATTGAATTTTAGTTATGATAATGCAAATTATACTATAACTTCTCCCAAACTTATTATAAAAAGTAATCATACTATCTTAAAAGATGGAATTTATGTAGGAAATATGTATATAGAAGCAAGTGATGTAATTTTTGATAACTTTAGAGTTGAAGGAAATGTATTTTTTAAAGATGAAAAAGTTAAAAAGAGTTTTAGGTTAGAAAATGGATCAAGTGTTACTGGAAAATTGATATTAGAGTAATAAGTGTGAGGTAAAATATAGATTTATAATTTGACAATTTAAAAAATATAGAATAAATTAATATATAGATAACTATCTATATAGGAGGAAGCAATGGAAAATGAATATGATGTAAGTTCAAAGGTATTTAAAGCACTTAGCGATTCTAATAGAATTAAAATAATAAAACTATTATCTTCAGAAGAACAATGTGCCTGTAAGTTGTTAGAACATTTTAATTTAACCCAGCCAACGTTATCACATCATATGAAGGTGCTTATTGATTGTGGATTAGTAATATCAAGAAAAAAAGGCACATGGAATTATTATAGTTTAAATATAAATAATTGTAATAAAATTGTTTCATTTTTAAATGATTTGATTTCTAAAAAAGAAATTTGTGAAGGCGAACAATAAATAATTATTTTAGAATATGGAATGTTTTTAACATTCCTATTATTTTATGTGGATTTTACTTTAAAATTAATTAATGGAGGAATAATGAAAAAAGTTGATTTAACACAAGGTAAGGTTGTTTCGGTTCTTACAGCTTTGGCTTTACCAATTATGGGAAGTTCATTGCTTCAATTTACATATAATCTAATAGACATGCTATGGGTTGGTGGTTTAGGAAGCAATGCAGTTGCAAGTATAGGGTCATCAAGTTTTTTTGTGGGATTAGGATATGCTATAAATTCACTAGTTGTTATAGGAACTGGAATTAAGGTATCTCATGAAATTGGCAAAAAAGAAAAAGTTGAAGTTAAAAAATATATAAATACAGGAATATTCATTAATTTAGTAATAGCTATATTGTATGCATTGATTTTAATTTTTTTAGGAAAAAATTTCATAAATTTTTTAAATATTAATAATCCCACTGTAGAAAGAGATGCGTATTATTATTTAGCACTAAATGGTCCAATATTATTCTTTTCTTTTTTTAATTTTTTATATTCTAGGATATTCGGAAGTTTTGGAAACAATAGTGAAACTCTGAAAATAAATGCTACTGGTATTATAATTAATATACTTTTAGATCCAATATTTATATATATATTAAAATTTGGAGTACTAGGAGCTGCGATAGCTACATTAATAGCAAATATAGCAATGTTTATTTTATATAAAATTAAATCAAATGGAATATTAAAGTATGATAAAAAGTTAGGAATAGATTTAAATAAATCTAAGGAAATAATAAGATTAGGATTTCCAATGGCATTTCAAAGAATTTTATTTACTCTTGTAAATATTATTTTAGCAAAGATTATAGCTATATTTGGTTCAGATGCTATAGCAGCTCAAAAGATAGGTCTTCAAATTGAATCTATAACATATATGGTTATTGGAGGATTAAATGGAGCTATATCAAGTTTTACTGGTCAAAACTTTGGAGCTAAAAAATTTGATAGAATAATAAAAGGTTATAATACAGCCCTATTAATTGGGATTACATACTCTATAATTATGTCAATTATATTTATATTTTTTAAAGCGCCAATTATAAGGCTATTTATAAGAGAAAAAGATACTATTGTAATTGCATATGGGTATTTACAAGCAGTTGCATTTTCTCAAGCATTTAGTACTGTAGAAATGGTATCTAATGGATTTTTTACTGGACTAGGAAAGCCTAAAATACCAGCTATTATAAGTATAGTTTTTACAGTACTTAGAATTCCAATGGCATTAGTATTAATGAAATATTTTAAAATAAACGGTATATGGTGGAGTATAGCAATATCAAGTATTTTAAAGGGGAGTGCAGCGTATTTAATATATGCAATAAAGGTAAGGAGAGACTTATATGTTAGAAAAGATTAAAAATTTATTTATATCAAATGAAATACTTAAAGGTAATTATGGTATAGAAAGAGAGACTTTAAGGGTTGATAATGATGGGAAGTTGGCTATGACATTACACTCTGAGGAGTTTGGAGATAAAGCAAATAATTCGTATATAACTACTGATTTTTCAGAAAGTCAAATAGAAGTTATAACACCAGCTTTTGATAATATAGAAGAAACCTATAATTTTACAAGGGCACTTTATGATATAGCTGCCATGGAGATTGGAGATGAGTATTTATGGCCACAGTCAATGCCATGTATAATACCAGAAGATGAGAAAATACCAGTTGCTAAGTATAGTGAAGATAATAAAGCATCAGAGGAGTATAGAGAAAATTTACTTAAAAAATATGGTGGTAAAAAGCAACTTATATCAGGAATTCATTATAACTTTTCTTTTGATGAAAATATAATTAAAAGGTTATATGAAAATAGCAATGAAAATCTTAGTTATAAGGAGTTTAAAAATAATATTTACTTAAAAGTTGCAAGAAATTATTTAAGATATAGATGGTTAATTGTTTATTTATTGGGAGCAGCACCAGTTGTACATGAAAGTTTTATAGATGGATGCAAATGTCCACTAAAAAAGGTTTCTAATGCTGGATATAGTAGTATAGGGGCTATATCTCATAGAAATGGTAAATGTGGATATAAGAATAAAATAGATCTATTTCCAAGCTATAATACTATAGGAGCATATTTAGAAAGCATAGCTAACTATATTGAAGATGGAATAATAGAAAGTCATAAGGAACTTTATAGTCAAGTTAGATTAAAGCCAAGTGATACAAAGAGTTTTACAACATCTTTACTTAATGACGGGATAAAATATTTAGAATATAGAAGTATAGATGTTAATCCTTTTGAAAAGGGTGGAATAGCATTAGATGATTTGAAATTCTTACAAATATTTAATATTTTCTTATTAGTTAAGGAGGAAAGTGATTATAAAAATTGGCAAGAAGAGGCATTAGAAAATCAACAAATAATTGCCATTAATGGATTAGAAGATGTTAACTTAAAAAGTGATGGTTTATTAAAAAGTAGAGAATCTTTAGGATTAGAAATATTAAATGAGATTATGTATATAAATAATGAACTATCTTTAGGTAAAGAAGATGTTATAAGCAATATGATAAAAAAAGTTAAAGATAGTAAGTTGACATATGCTTATAAAGTAACTAAATTAATTGAAGAAAATGGATATATTGAATCCTTTATTACTTTAGCTAATGAATATAAGAAAAATGCTTATAATAATAGATTTAAGCTTGAAGGCTATGAAGATTTAGAATTATCTACTCAAATATTAATGAAGGAAGCTATTAAAAGAGGAATTAATGTAAATATAGTTGATAGAAGTGAAAATTTTATTTCACTAAAAAAAGATAATAAAATTGAGTATGTTAAACAAGCGACTAAAACTTCAAAGGATACTTATGTGTCAGTTTTAATCATGGAAAATAAGACTGTTACAAAGAGGGTATTGGAAGAAAAGGGAGTAAAGGTACCAAATGGCTATGAGTTTAATAGTTTAGAAGAAGCAAAGCTTATGGCAAAAAATTATGTAAATAAACCTATTGTTATTAAACCTAAAAGTACTAATTTTGGAATAGGAATAAATATTTTCCCACAAGGTGCAACTTTAGAAGATATCATTCGAGCTTTTGAATTAGCGTTTAAACATGATAATACGGTGTTAATTGAGGAATTTATTAAGGGAAAAGAATATAGATTTTTAGTTATAGATGATAAAGTGGTTGGAATTCTTCATAGAGTGCCAGCAAATGTTATAGGTGATGGAGAAAAGTCTATAAGGGAATTAGTAGAAATCAAAAATCAAGATCCTTTAAGAGGTAAGGGATATGTAACACCACTTGAAAAAATAAATCTAGAGGAAAATGCTAAACTTTTCTTGAAACAGCAAGGGAAGGATTTTGATTATATACCATTACTTAACGAAGTTGTATACCTAAGAGAAAACTCTAATATAAGCACTGGTGGAGATAGTATAGATTACACTGATGATATACCAGAAAAATTTAAAGAAATTGCAGTTTTAGCTGCAAAAGCAGCTGGTGCTAAAATATGTGGTGTAGATATGATGCTTGAAGATTATAGAGATGAAAACACTAATTATGCAATAATAGAGTTGAATTTTAATCCTGCAATTCATATACACTCTTATCCATATAAAGGCAAAGAAAGAAAGATTGCAATAGAAGTATTGAAGTTATTAGAATTAATTTAATATAAACCACTATAAAAAGGCTAGTAAAAATTTTATTTACTAGCCTTTTTATTAGTAATTAAATATAAATAAAAGTAATAGAATTGAATAGCAACAATAAATATGAGTATAATTTCAATAAAATGGAATAATATCATTAATAGAATATAGTTAAAGGAGTTTTAAAAATGATGGATGAATTAAAAAAAGTTATGTTATTTGGAGTAGGGGCAGTTGCAACTACGTATGATAAGGCAGTAGATCTTATAGATGAATTGGTTAAGAAAGGGAAAATAACTGTAGAAGAGGGGAAAGAGTTAGGAGATGAATTAAAGAGAAGTTTTAAGGAAAAATCAGCGAAGCTTTCAAATAAAGATACATTGGGAAATACAAATAAAATTCATAAAGAAAATAGCGATATAAAAATAGATTCATATAATTACGTAACTAGAGATGAATATGAAATATTAAAGGCAAGGGTATATAGTTTAGAAAAACAACTTAATAATAAAGAATAGGAAGTAATTTTAAAATAATAATATAAGAAGAAGTATATTTTTAATATTTTGAAAGTAGCAACTTATAATTTATATAAAGAGGAAGGTTAAGATATGGGGAATTCTAATAATAGAGTAATGGAAATAATAAAGGTTTTTGCAAACTATGGATTTGAATATATAGTTGATAAAAAGAATAAAGAAGAAAAGAAATCCCCTATAAACCTTCGTAAAGCGTTTGAAGAATTAGGTCCAACTTTTATTAAAATAGGGCAAGTGTTGAGTACAAGACCAGATTTAATTAATGATATATATCTAAATGAATTATCAAAATTACAAGATGATGTTCCAAGTGAGAGTTTTGAAGAAATGAATAATGTTTTTTATAACGAATTCTCAAAAAATTTAGAGGATGTTTTTTTAAAGATAGATAAAAATCCATTAGCATCAGCTTCAATAGCACAAGTTTACAGCGGGATATTAAAAAATGGTAATAGAGTTGTAATAAAGATTCAGAGACCTAATATAAAAGAAAAGATGTATAAAGACTTTGAGATATTAATAGATTTAAGCGAAAAATTTAGATGGTTGCTTAAGGATACTATCATGGATCCTAAGGAGGCATTAATTGAAATAAAAAAGTCAACAGAAAGAGAATTGAATTTCAATTTAGAAGCCAATAATATAAAAAAATTTAAAGAACTAAATAAAGATATTTCATGTATTTATGCACCATATATTGTAGAGGAATTATCAAAAGAAAGAGTATTAACTTTAGAAAATATAAGTGGATTTAAAATAAATGATAGATATGCAATAGAAGCTTTAGGATATGATAAAGAGGATATCGCCAAAAAGCTAGCATTATCATATTTTAAGCAAATTCTTAAAGATGGATTTTTTCATGGTGATCCACATCCAGGTAATATACTAATTTCTGAAGGAAAAATATGTTTTATAGACTTTGGAATAGTTGGAGAGTTATCAAAAGAACTTAAAGATGGATTAAATAATGCAATAGATGGGTTAGCAAGTGAAGATATTAATAAAATTACAGATTTTATTATAGGAATAGCAATAAAATCAGGTAAAATAAATAGAAATAAGCTATATGAAGATATAAATTATATTTTTAAAAGTTATGTTTCTATGTCACTTAAAAATATAAAACTATCGTTATTACTTCAAGAAGTAATGGAAATTGCTAAGAATAATAATTTAAGATTACCAAGTGAATTTATATTACTTATTAGATGTATGATTATGGTAGAAGGAATAGTTGCAGAATTATCTCCTGAAACTAACATAATTACTTTAGTAATAACATATGTTAAGGATATTCATAAGCAATATTTACTTTCAAAGTTCAGTTTCGATGACATTTTATTTAAATCATATGGAATATCTAAAAATTTGATTAGAATGCCAGCTAAGATAATGGAATTAACGGATACTTTAGCAAGTGGAAGACTTAGCTTAAATGTTAAAGTTGATGAAACTAATAAATATATGAATAGTTTAAATAAGATGGTTAATAGATTAGCCTTTTCTTTAGTTGTAGGAGGTATGTTAATTGCATCATCTATCATTATAAATTCAAATCCAGAACCGAGAATTTATGGGGTATCGGTAATTGGAATAGGGGGATATTTTTTATCTGCTATATTTGGAATTTGGTTATTAATTTCAATAATTAGATCAGGAAGTCTTAAGTAATAATATTAAAGAATTTATTTTGAAGCTTATATAAAAATTTGAAATAAGAATGTTTAGTCATATTTAGTTTTAAATGTTGTGTAAATACAATGTTATAACTAAATATGACTATGTTTTTATAAAAACATAATTATTTAAAATTAATAGAAATAGGGATAAAAAGAAATACTATATCTAAGAAGAGTTAAACTAAAGAGTAAAGGGGTAATTATATGCTTTATAAGAAGGAGTATACTGATGTATTAAAAGAAGTAGATAGTAGTATTAATGGAATTTCGGAGGAGGAAGCTAAAAATAGATTAAATAAATATGGTTATAATGAACTTAAAGAAGGTGAAAAAACACCTATATGGAAGATGTTTTTAGAAAATTTTAAAGATCCATTAGTAATAATTTTACTTATTGCAGCTATAGTACAAATGTTTTTAGGTGAATTCGTTGAATCATTAATTATATTTGTTGTAGTAATTCTAAATGCAGTTTTAGGTGTTACTCAAACGAGAAAGGCGGAAAGTTCTTTAGATAGCTTAAAAAAATTATCATCACCTAATGCAAAGGTAATTAGAAATGGTAAAAAATCAACAATACCCGTTAAAGAATTAGTTGTTGGTGATATAGTATTTTTAGAAGCGGGAGATTATATACCAGCAGATGGAAGACTTATAGAAGCACAAACCTTAAAGGTAGTAGAGGGAATGCTTACAGGAGAAGCTGAAGCTGTTCTTAAGCATACAGATAGAATTGAAGAAGAAGTTGCTATTGGAGATCAAAGAAATATGGTCTTTAGCGGTGCAACTGTAGTTTATGGTAGAGGCACATTGGTAGTTACAGCTACAGGAATGAATACTGAAGTAGGAAAAGTAGCTACGCTTTTAGAAAGTGCAGGAAGTAAACAAACACCTCTTCAACAAAAATTAGACGACTTTGGCAAAAAATTAGGAATAATTATAATGATTCTCGCAGCAGTTATTTTTGGAATACAGGTAGTTAGAGGATATTTTGCAGGAAATAATTTTAAATCTCTAATATTTGATTCTTTTATGTTTGCTATAGCAGTTGCAGTTGCAGCTATACCAGAGGCATTATCATCAATAGTTACAATAGTACTTGCAGTTGGAACTAAAGATATGGCTAAAAGACAAGCAATTATTAGAAAGTTGCCTGCTGTTGAAACGTTGGGTTCTACAAGTGTAATTTGTACCGATAAAACAGGAACATTAACTCAAAATAAAATGACAGTTGTTGATTTTTATATGTATGGAGTTAATAAAGATGAGGTAATAGAAAATAGGGTTGATGGTGATACCAAGGAACAAGTAGAAGCCATAAATTTAGGTTCAACCTTATGTAATGATTCAGAAATAACAAATACAGGTAAGGAGATTGGTGATCCAACAGAAGTAGCATTACTTAGATTTGCAACTAAAAGAGGAATTGATTATAAAGAAATACGTGAAAAATATGATAGATTAAATGAAATTCCATTTGATTCAGATAGAAAGCTTATGTCTACAGTAAATGCTATAAATGGCAATGCAATTATGTTTACTAAAGGAGCACCAGATGTTGTTTTTGCACGTTCATCAAAGGCTTTAAATGATGGAGAAGAGATTAATATTACAGAAGAAATTAAGAATAAATATAGAGAAAAAAATGAAGAATTTTCAAATAAGGCATTAAGGGTCTTAGCTTTTGCTATAAAAGATGTTCCAGATGAAAATTTTGTTCCTTGTCTTGAAGATGAAGTAGATATGACATTAGTAGGTGTTATGGCAATGATAGATCCTCCAAGAGAACAAGTTTATGATGCAGTAAAAGAAGCTATTGGTGCTGGAATAAAAACAATAATGATTACTGGAGATCATAAAACTACAGCAGCAGCAATCGCTAAAGACATAGGTATAATGAAAGATGGTGATAAAGCATTAACTGGTAAAGAATTAGATGATTTAAGTGAATTAGAATTAGATAAAGAATTAGAACATATAAGTGTTTATGCAAGAGTATCTCCAGAAAATAAAATAAGAATAGTAAAGGCTTGGCAAAAGAAAGGTTGTATTACAGCTATGACTGGTGATGGAGTAAATGATGCGCCAGCACTTAAACAGGCTAATATAGGAATAGGTATGGGAAGTGGAACTGATGTAGCTAAAGATGCTTCAGCTATGATATTAACTGATGATAACTTTGCAACAATAGTTGCTGCCATTGAAGTTGGAAGAACTGTATATAGTAATATAAAAAAATCAATAACATATCTTTTTGCAGGAAATTTAGGAGCCATTATAGCAATAATTTTTGCTGTGTTTGTAAATTGGCCTAATCCATTTACTGCATTACAATTATTATTTATAAATCTTATTAATGATTCACTTCCTGCTATTGCTCTAGGTTTAGAAATGGCAGAACCTAATATAATGAAAGAAAAGCCTAGGGATGTAAATGAAGGTATACTTGCAGGTGGTACATGGCAAGCAGTCTTAGTTAGAGGTATTATTATAGGAGTTGTGGTAATATCATCACAATATATAGGGGATTTAATATCTCCTGAATTAGGTACATCTATGGCATTTTCAACAGTGACTTTAGCTAGAATATTTCAAACATTACCAGCAAGATCAGATTATATACCTATTTTAAAATTAGGGTTATTTAAAAATAAGTATGTTATAGGAGCAATAGGAATATGTTTATTGTTATATTGTGTTGTTCTTATACCAGGAGTAAGGGGAATATTTGCAATACCTAATACATTTGGATTATTGCAATTTGGAATATGTTTAGGTTTGGCATTACTTTCAGCATTAATAATGGATTTAATTAAGTTTATAATAAAAAATAGAAATTAATTAAAATATAAAATGAGCTGTTAATTTTAACAGCTCATTTTAATATATAATAATATATATTAATTTAAAACTTTTTTAGCAAAATCATAACCAAAGTTAAATGCTTTTTCAGATTCATCTTCACTAGGTTTAAATACTATTCCTAAAGGTTCAGAAACAACATTTAATTTAAGTTGTTTAAATCTCTCGTTTATATTCTTTAAAGCTTCACCACTCCAACCGTAAGAACCAAAACAGCTTGCTGGTAAACCTTTATGAATAACTGGGTTTACAGAAGCAAGTAAAGTATAGATTTGAGGTAGAGCATCACATAGTAAAGTAGGAGAACCAACTAATAATCCGCTACATTCATTAATATCAGCAGCGACCTTACTTAAGTCAGCGTCAACTAAGTTATACATAAGTACATCTACATTATCGTTAGCAGCTTCAATTCCTCTCTTGATATCATTAGCTATAATTTCTGTATAACCATAAGCAGTTACGTACGGAATAACTATGCTAGGTTTTTCTCTTTTAACTTCAACACACCAATCTCTATATAAATCCATATATTTATCTATATTTGATTTATCTAAAACAAGACCGTGACCAGGACAAATATAGCTTAAGTTTAAGTCCTTAATTTTATCTAAAGCTTTTAATACAAATGGTTTGAATGGTCCCATTATCATTCTAAAGTAGTAATTATATGCTTCTACATAATCATCTTCTTTTGATTCTGGTAAAGAACTCTTTAATATGCATGGATCACTATAATGAGCTCCAAAAGAATCACAAGTAACAAGTGTTTCGTCTTCAATTACATAAGTATACATTGTATCAGGCCAGTGTAATTGAGGAACACTTATAAATTTAAGAGTTTTATTACCTAATGATAAAGTTTCACCATCTTTAACAGCCTTGCTTTTGAATGGTCTGTTAATTATATTGCTAAGATATTTAATTGCAAGAGTACTACCTACAACTGTTGCATTAGGTGCATAATCAAGAATTTTAGCTACTGATCCAGCATGGTCTGGTTCAGTATGATTAACTACTACGTAAGTAATATCTTCTGGATTTACTACATTACGTACTTTATCTAAATGTTCATCAAAGAATTTTTCTTTTACTGTTTCAAATAATGCAATACCTTCAGTACCTTTTAAAATATAAGAATTATAAGATGTACCAAACTTTGTTTCCATAATGATATCAAAAATTCTTAAGTTAGGGTCAAGGGCACCAACCCAAAATAAATCATCAGTTATTTTAAATGAGTTCACCATATTAAAAAAATCTCCTTCAAGAAAAATATTTAAAATACTTTATATAAATAATTATAATTTATTAATAACTATTGTCAATAAACAAGTTAAAATAAAAACAAACTAAGGATTTTTTAGCTTGTTTTAGGTTTTACTAATTATGATAAGAATATTCTATTCCGTATTTATACATAGCTTCTAAAAGAGGAACTATTTTTTTTCCTATATCAGTTAATCCATATTCAACATGAGGTGGAACTTCAGCATAGATTTTTCTATAAATTAATTTATCCTCTTCTAAACTACGAAGTTGATTAGTTAACATTTTTTGAGTAGTATTAGGTAATTTTCTTTTTAAATCACTAAATCTTAAAGGACCACTACTTAAATACCATAATATTAGTATTTTCCATTTTCCAGAGATTATTTTTTGAAAAATAATCATTGGGCATGTTTCATATTTAGCACAACGATGTTTTATATGACATTGGCTATGAAATGATAGGGAATCATCTAGCACACATTCTTTATTAAGTAAAAGTTCTGTTTTCATAAAGGGATATCTCCTTATATTATCTTATGTAGTTTAAGTTATTATTTAGTATTTTATTATTATAATACCATAGTATCAAAAAAGATACCATAGTATCAAAAAAGATACTATATATAAAAAAAGTGCCTACTTGTATATATGATATATAGAGGGTAAAATTTAAAGCGTTAGTTGACATTGTAAATATTTAAGATATTAATTAATATATAGTATTAAAAAATATAAAGAAAAATACTAGAAAAAATAAAAGTAAGTATTATAATAGTTACTATAAGATAATTATTATTATTTAAAACTTATGAGGAAAGAAGGTAAATTATCATGGCAAAGAAAATGATGACTATAGATGGTAATACTGCTGCAGCTCACGTAGCATATGCGTTTACAGATGTAGCTGCAATTTATCCAATTACTCCATCTACTACAATGGCAGAAGTTGTTGATGAATGGTCAGCACAAGGAAGAAAAAATATTTTTGGACAAACTGTTAGTGTTGTAGAAATGCAATCAGAAGCAGGGGCTGCTGGTACATTCCACGGTTCACTTCAAGCTGGAGCATTAACTACTACATTTACAGCATCACAAGGGTTATTACTTATGTTACCAAACATGTATAAGGTAGCAGGAGAATTATTACCAGGTGTATTCCATGTAAGTGCTAGAGCTTTAGCTTCTCAAGCATTATCAATATTTGGAGATCACCAAGATGTAATGTCTGCAAGAATGACAGGATGTGTAATGCTTGCTGCTGGTTCAGTTCAAGAAGTAGCAGATTTAGCACCAGTATCTCACCTTTCTGCTATTAAAGGAAGATTACCTTTTATAAACTTCTTTGATGGATTTAGAACATCACATGAAATTCAAAAAGTAGAAGTTTTAGATTATGAAGATTATGCAGAAATGATTGATAGAGAAGCATTAAAAGAATTTAGAAATAGAGCATTAACTCCAAACAATCCAGTTACAAGAGGTACTGCTCAAAATTCAGATATATACTTCCAAACTAGAGAAGCTTCAAATAAGTTCTACAATAACATAATCCCAATAGTTGAAGAGTACATGGGAGAAATGAGTAAGAGAACAGGAAGAAACTATGGATTATTCAATTATTACGGAGCAGAAGATGCTAAAGAAATAATTGTTGCTATGGGTTCTGTTACAGAAGCAATTGAAGAAACAATTGATGAATTAAATGCGAGAGGAGAAAAGTACGGATTAGTTAAAGTACACTTATTCAGACCATTCTCAGTAGAGCATTTATTAAAGGTTATACCACAAACAGTAGAAAAGATTTGTGTAATTGATAGAACTAAGGAACCAGGATCAAATGGTGAACCATTATACTTAGATGTATGTTCAGCATTCTATGGAAAAGAAAATGCACCTAAGATAGTTGGTGGACGTTATGGATTAGCATCAAAAGACGTTACTCCATCAGATATTAAAGCTGTATTTGATAACTTAAAGAAAGAAGATTCTAAAAACTTCTTTACAGTTGGTATCGAAGATGATGTTACTTTCACTTCAATTCCAGTAGAAGATGAATTAAGAATTTCTACACCAGGAACAGTTAGATGTAAGTTCTGGGGATTAGGTTCAGATGGTACTGTTGGTGCTAATAAGCAAGCTATAAAGATTATCGGTGAAAATACGGATAAATACGTACAAGCTTATTTTGCATATGACTCAAAGAAATCAGGTGGAGCTACTATGTCTCACTTAAGATTTGGAGATACACCAATAAGATCAACTTACCTTATTGATGAAGCTGATTATATAGGATGCCATGTACAAGCTTATGTAAATCAATATGATTTATTAAAAGGACTTAAAAAAGGTGGAAACTTCGTATTAAATACTATTTGGAACGAAGAAGAATTAGATAGAAAATTACCAGCTAGAATGAAAAAATACATAGCTGAAAATGAAGTAAACTTCTATACTGTTAATGCAACTAAGTTAGCATCTGAAATTGGATTAGGTAGAAGAATTAATATGATAATGCAATCTGCATTCTTTAAATTGGCAGAAATTATCCCAGAGGAAGAGGCTAAAGAATACTTAAAAGCTTCTATTAAGAAGGCATATGGCAAGAAAGGTGATAAGGTTGTTAACATGAATTACGAAGCTGTTGAGGCTGGTATGAATTCATTAGTTAAAGTTAATGTACCTGAATCATGGAAAACTGCTGTTGATGCACCAAAAGTAGAAACTAAAGAAGTTACAGATTTTGTTAAGAATATAATGCAACCAATGAATGCTTTAGAAGGGGACAAATTACCTGTAAGTGCATTCAATGGAATGGAAGATGGTACATTCCCAGCAGGAACTGCAGCATATGAAAAAAGAGGTGTTGCAACAGATGTTCCAGAATGGAATATGTCAAAATGTATTCAATGTAACCAATGTGCTTTTGTATGCCCACATGCTTGTATTAGACCAGTTCTAGTAAATGATGAGGAATTAGCTAAGGCACCAGAAGGATTTGAAGTTAAAAAGGCTACAGGTAAAACTTTAGCAGGATTACACTATAGAATTCAAGTAAGTACATTAGATTGTACTGGATGTAATAACTGTGTTGACATTTGTCCAGCACCAGGTAAAGCGTTAGAAATGAAGCCACTTGGAACTCAAGTAGAAAAAGAAGTTGCAAATTGGGACTTTGCGGTATCAAAAGAAGTATCAAACAAAGAACATTTAACTGCAGGTAAAACAGTTAAAGATAGTCAATTTAAACAACCACTTATAGAGTTCTCAGGAGCATGTGCTGGTTGTGGTGAAACTCCATATATTAAGTTAGTTACTCAATTATTTGGTGATAGAATGATGATTGCTAATGCAACAGGATGTTCATCTATATGGGGAGGTTCAGCGCCATCAACACCATATACTAAGAACCATGAAGGTAAAGGTCCAGCTTGGGCAAATTCATTATTTGAAGATAATGCTGAATTTGGATATGGTATGTTCTTAGCAGCAGAACAAATGAGAAAGAAAATAGCTTCAAATATGGAACAATTAATTTCTATGGATATAGCAGAAGAATATAAAACAGTATTTACTAACTGGTTAGGAAATATGAATAATGGAGAAATGTCTAAGGTTTATTCAAGAGAAGTTGAAGCTATATTAGAAAATAATAATATTACAAATGAAGAAGCAAAAGCTTTAATTGAAGAAATTAAAGAAAGAGCTGATTACTTAGTTAAGAGATCTCAATGGATCCTTGGAGGAGACGGTTGGGCTTACGATATCGGATACGGTGGACTTGATCATGTATTAGCATCTGGACAAGACGTAAATGTATTAGTATTTGATACAGAAATTTACTCAAATACAGGGGGACAATCTTCTAAATCAACTCCAGTAGCAGCTATGGCAAAACTTGCAGCTTCTGGTAAGAAGACTAAGAAAAAAGATTTAGGAAGAATGATGATGTCTTATGGAAATGTTTATGTAGCACAAGTTGCTATAGGAGCAGATAAGAATCAAGTTGTTAAGGCTATGCTTGAAGCAGAAGCTCACAATGGACCATCAATCATTATTGCATATGCAACTTGTATCAGCCATGGATTAAAGAAGGGAATGGGATTCTCTATAAGAAACATGGATGAAGCAGTTAAGGCTGGATACTGGCATCTATATAGATTCAATCCAGAATTAAAAGAGCAAGGAAAGAACCCATTAAGCTTAGACTCTAAAGAACCACAAGGAAGCTTCAGAGACTTCATAATGGATCAAGTAAGATATTCAGCAATAGCTAAACAATTCCCAGAACAAGCGGAAGAGTTATTCCAAATGGCTGAAGAACATGCTAGACAAAAATATGCTGATTTAAAGAAATTAGCTGAACAATAATATAAGATATTAAGAGAGTTATTCTTAAATGACGAATATATCATTTAAGATAACTCTCTTTTTAATTGCAAGGTTATAATTAATGAGATAAAATTATTTAAAGAATATATATAGGAGTATATTTATGATAGGAGTAATTTCAATAGCTGCATTAGCATATGGATTTTTTTATTTTGAAAATAATTGTATAGATACTAGTAAAATAAAAATAAATTGCAATATAAAAAATAGTATAAGAATGGTACAAATTTCTGATTTACATAGCAAAGAGTTTGGTAAAAATAACAAAAGGTTATATAAAAGTATTTTATCAAATAATCCAGATTTTGTAGTAGCCACAGGTGATATAATAGATTCTAATATGAAGAATATAGATAAAATAGTTAGATTTTTAGGAGATTTAAACAAATATACAGCGGTTTTTTATATACCAGGTAATAATGAAATGAGATGTGAAGCATTAGAAGAGATAATTTATAAATTGAAAAAAGAAAAAATATATGTATTAGAAAATGAAATAATATCTATTGATATCCATAATGAGAAGATTAATATTTTAGGATTAGTTGAAGAAAGAATTGATAGAGGAGAATTTATTAATCATAAAGCAAAGAGTAAGTATATTTATAAAGATACTCATAAGCTTTTTAAAGAATTAGATAATAAAAATGGATTAAAAATAGTATTGTCAGGGAGAGTAGATAGATTTGTGTAAAAAACAAATCTATCTACTCTTTTTTGTATGATTAGTTGGTAGATTTGGAATAA
>NZ_JAJKGM010000013.1:0-80967 GCF_021412605.1 Clostridium celatum | reverse complement strand
GGTATTATTTAGTCTCGCAAACTTATTGTATTTCCTTAGGTTGAGAAGAGCAATGTTCATATAACTTAACAGATCGAAATATAGTTTTAGGAGGGATTATGAAAGAAAATAATAATGGCTTATTTAAACTTTCTGATAATTTACAAATAGATAAAAATATTAGTGAAGATGACAGAAATCTTATTGAAATTAAAATATGGAAACTGCTTAGTGATAGAATTGAAAGATATACAATGGGGGATAGTACTTCAGTTCCAATAGAAATAGCAGAGGAATTACTTAAATCAATTTGTTTTTCGCTAGAATTAGAGTTAAATGAATTAGAAAGTAAAAATAAAATAATTATAGAAGAGGACTTATCAAATTTATTGAAAGATTCTTGGAGTAAAATAGAATCTATGATGAAAGAAGGAAAAGAGCTATTAGAAGCGGTTATAAAAAGCTCACCAGATATAGAAAATATATCTTATAATGATACCTTAAATGAAATAGGTGAATTTTTTAAAAGATATGATTATAGGTTTTTTGCTCATAAGATAGATTGTAGTATAGATTATCAACTTTCCAATCCTATATCGGAAAGCTTACAAGGAATTGAATATATAAACGAATATTTAAAAGCATTACTTATTGAAAATGAATTTTGCAGCTGTTTCCGTAAGGAAAATATAATTAATATTTTAAATAGTTATTGTCCAGATTATAAAGGTTTATTAATTAATATTTTTGAACCAATAGTAATAAATACTATAGGTCTTGATATTTTAGGAGAAGATATACTAAGATTAGATATTTCAGAATTTCAAAGAGAAATGTTATTAAATACTTTTAAAAATATGTCTAAAAGTGAAGTTTTAGAAGTATTAATGAATTCAACAAGAAATATATGCAATACTTTAAGAATAATTAATAGAGAAAAGATAGATTACATAAATAAAACTGTTCTAAATATATATCCTAGAATTGAAGTAGCATTGTTAGTAGGTAATATTGATAATATATTTTTAAGTTTTAAATATAAAGAGCATTTAAAAGAAGTTGATTTTATAGATAATGATACTATGGATAATGAAAAGTTACGTGATTTAATTGAAGAGATAAAAGAGTGTAGATTTATTTCAGATAAGATAGCTATGGTAAAAGAAGAAGTTAAGAGTGTAAGAGATTTAGTAGAAGTGTTAAATGAGTGTTTTTGGGATGATGAAGCCTTCGAGCTATTTAAAACATTTTCAAAAGAAGAGTTATATTTAATTAAATATTATTTAGATAATAATGATAAAAGTTATATTTCAAATTCAAAATGGGAATTAAACTTTTTAAAGTATTTAAAAGGTTATGAAATACCATAAAATAAGTTTTACTTTGGAGATAATAGAGTACAAAAATCAATTAAAACCTTATGAATTAGGGAAAACACATATATTTTTTAGATTTTTCAAATAAAGAGCACATAGTAAGATTAAATATTCTTATTATGTGCTTTTATCTAAATTATTTAGAAGGCTCAAATGATAAAGCCACTTCACCTTTACCAACTATTCCTATTATTTGCCCTGGTTCAACGTTACGGATATAGAATTTATAATTGTAAGGTATCTTACTAATAAATTCAATATTTCTTTCGTCATCAAGAATCATAATTTTAGTAGGAGTATCAGAAAGTAGTGTTACAGTTATATCAACATTAACTAAATTATCAAAAGTATAAAATCCTTCTTTATAAACATTTGAAACAGCAGGTATAACTGTAGTGCTAGAAATTGTATTTGCAGTAACATTAATTGGTAATGTTATAAATAGCATAAGCGGTATGAAAAAATATATCTTTTTAAGCATATAAATTCTCCCTTATTTTTTATATTAGTATTTGAAGAAATTATTTTTTTATGCATAATACATTGCTTCGTGACTACTATTCATTCCATATCTAAATTCTATTTGCTTAAAGCTTAAGTAAATAGAATTTAGATATGGAAAATATAGTACTCTTGATAAATAAGCTGAAAATAAACTAATGATGTTATGAGTTTATTTTCAGTTAATAATTTAGTATTATTATAAAAGTAAAAAAATGTTTATACCAATTAGATTAATAAATACATCTTATTGAAGTTTAGATTATTTTAATATATATTTTTTATTAATGATAAAGGAGATTTTATACTATGGTTAATATATTAGTCGTTGAAGATGATAAGCATACAAGAAAATTATTAGAAACTATTTTAAAAAGAGAGGGATATGGGGTTTTAAAAGCAGAAGATGGGGTAGTGGCAATGGAAGTATTAGATAATCATCATATAGATTTGATTATATTAGATATAATGATGCCTAATATGGATGGTTATGAGTTTGCAAAAGAGCTTAGAGATGCAAATTGTATGATACCAATACTTATGGCTACAGCAAAACAGCTTCCAGAAGACAAAAAGAAAGGATTTATTGTAGGAACTGATGATTATATGACAAAACCTATTGATACAGAAGAAATGATCCTTAGAATAAAAGCTCTTCTTAGAAGAGCACAAATTGTAAATGCTCGAAAACTTGTAATTGGAAATGTGACTTTAGATTATGATACTTTAACAGTAACTCGTGGAGATGAAAAGCAAACACTTCCTCAAAAGGAGTTTTATTTATTATATAAGCTTTTATCTTATCCAGATAAGATTTTTACACGTATTCAATTAATGGATGAGATTTGGGGAATGGAAACAGAAAGTGGGGATACAACTGTTAATGTTCATATTAATAGATTAAGAAGGCGTTTTGATTCTTATCCAGAATTTGAAATAATTTCAGTTCGAGGATTAGGGTATAAGGCGGTAAAAAATAATGAATAAACTAAATAAAAGGATTACCTTATCAATGCACTTTGGTATTTCAATATTTATTATTAATTTAATAACTACAATTATTACAGGATTTTTAATGTATTTATCATTTTCTTTAGGTATTTTAAATGAAAATACTATTGAAAATGTAATGGTACTGCCAATAATGACATTAATAGCTTCCATAATTATAGGAGTTATAGTATCAGCTTGTTCAAGTAGGATTGTATTAAAAAATGTTAGAGAATTTATTACTGCAACGGATAAACTTTCAAAGGGTGATTTTTCAGCGCGTCTTAATATAAAAAGACCTCCTGAATTTAAAGTGCTTTCTAAAAACTTTAATAAAATGGCAGAAGAATTAGGTGGAATAGAAGTATTACGTACAGATTTCATAAATAATTTTTCTCATGAATTTAAAACACCAATTATATCTATTAAAGGTTTTGCAGAAATATTGAAGGATGATGAACTGCCTAAGGAAGAAAAAAATGAATACTTAGATATAATTATTGAAGAATCTAAAAGGTTAACTTCTCTTGCAACAAATGTTTTAAATCTTTCAAAAATAGAAACACAAGTTATATTAAAAGATATACAAAGATTTAATATGGGAGAACAAATTCGTCAAAGTATATTACTTTTAGATTCAAAATTTGAAAGTAAAAATATTTTATTAGATGTTAATATTCAAGATTGCTATATAAATGGAAACAAAGAAATGCTAAATCAAGTATGGGTAAATTTATTAGATAATGCAATTAAATTTAATAATAAAAATGGCATGGTTAGTATTAATATGAAGAGGGAAGAGGACAACATTCTTATAACTATTATTGACACAGGAGTAGGAATTAATAAAGAAGCCATTAATAAAATATTTGATAAATTTTATCAAGAAGATACCTCTCATGCAACGAATGGTAATGGTCTTGGTCTATCAATAGTAAAGAAAATAATAGAACTACATGGTGGAACCATTCAGTGTGATAGCATTGTTTCAAAAGGAACAAAATTTACAGTAACAATACCACTAAATTAATATTGATAGTTAAAGTTAACCGAAAAAGTGCTGATATAACATTACAGGAATTAATATGATTTCATCAAGAATTTATATCCTCAGCTACAGAAAAGCTACTAAAGCCTCCAATTGTCTTATGAGGCAAGTCGACTTCTTAACGTAGCTTTTCTTACACCAAGGATTAAATTCTAAGATTCATCATATATATTCCTTCCAGTTATATCAGCACTTTTTCTATTGTAATCTTTAATCTACTTGGTTGAGTAAGAATCTTTTAAGTCAATGTTTCATTCTATAAAATCATATTTAATGACACCTCATAAAAATATAAAATTACTTATTAATTTTACTAATTTGAATTTAATCACTATATAGAAGAAACATTAACTTTTTAGTTTGTCCACCAAGTATTATTGCTAAATTAAGTGATATAGAAAAGGTGGTTATGTTATCGTAAGGAACATTTATAATAAGCTTTAGAATTTAATCAGAATTGAAATAAAAATAGCGTGAAGAAACCGACGGAGCGTGAGCGACTTGGAGGTTTTAGCTATTTTTATGGAAATTATGATATAAATTCTTAGCTAAATTATAGTAGTTCCTGGAGATAATATAGGCAACTTTTTGGCATCACGATTATTAGTAATATAAGTTTATTTTCAGTTAATCTTTCTGTTGTAGTATGTAAATATGATAACAAGGAAGGAGTTTTAGCGTATGTTAAAAATATTTAAGAATTTTAAGGCGAAGGAATGGATACTTTTTAGTATTAGTATTATATTTGTTGTTTCACAAGTATGGCTTGATTTAAAGTTACCAGATTATATGAGTGAAATAACTAAACTTGTTCAAACACCAGGAAGTGAAATGAAGGAAATTTTAAGTTCTGGAGGATGGATGTTACTTTGCGCCTTAGGAAGTTTAGTTGCTTCAATTATTGTGGCTGCTCTTGCTGCAAAAATGGCTTCAAACTTTTCAGCAAGAATTAGATTTAGATTATTTGATAAAGTACAATCATTTTCTATGGAGGAAATTAATAATTACTCAACAGCTAGTTTAATAACTCGTTCTACAAATGATGTTACTCAAGTTCAAATGTTTATAGTTATGGGATTGCAAGTATTAGTAAAAGCACCAATTCTTGCAGTATGGGCAATATGCAAGATATTAGGTAGAAACTGGGAACTGTCATTAGTTACAGGTGGAGCAGTGGTATTATTAATGATTATTGTTGGAACTTGTATTGTTCTAGCACTTCCTAAGTTCACAAGGCTTCAAAAATTAACAGATAACTTAAATCGTGTTTCAAGAGAAAATATTTCAGGAATAGCTGTTACTCGTGCTTATAATGCAGAAAAATATCAAGAAGATAAATTTGAAACTGCAAACTCTGAGCTTACAAGTGTTAACTTATTTGCAAATCGTGTTATGGCAACTTTAATGCCAAGTATTAGCTTTATAATGAGTGGTGTAAGTCTTGCAATTTACTGGGTTGGTGCAGTGCTTATTCAAAATGCAGATATTACAGAAAAGATGACATTATTTTCAGATGTTATAGTATTTTCTTCATATGCAATGCAAGTTATTATGGCATTTATGATGTTAGTTATGGTATTTATCATGCTTCCACGTGCTACTGTAGCTGCAAAAAGAATTAATGAAGTATTAGATACTAAAGTTACAATAAAAAATGGAACATCTACTCAATCACCAATTGGAGTACTTGGAGAAGTAGAATTTAAAAATGTAAGCTTTAAATATCCAGATGCAGATGACTATGTTATAAAAGATATTAGTTTTAAAGCTAATAGAGGAGAAACAATTGCATTTATTGGAGCAACAGGTTCAGGTAAGAGTACATTAATCAATCTTATTCCACGTTTTTATGACGCTACAGAAGGCGAAGTATTAGTTGATGGAGTTAATGTAAAAGAATATGATCAAAAATATCTTAGAAATAAATTAGGATATGTTTATCAAAAGGTTACTTTATTTGAAGGAACAGTTGAATCAAATGTAGCTTTTGGAGAAAATGGAAAGGCTGAAATTACAAAAAATGATGTTGTTTATGGTGTGTATGCAGCACAAGCATCTGAATTTGTAGAAAATTTAGAGGGTGAATATGATGCACATATTTCACAAGGTGGTACTAATCTTTCTGGAGGTCAAAAGCAACGTATATCTATAGCAAGAGCAATAGCACGTTATCCAGAAGTATTAATTTTTGATGATTCTTTCTCAGCACTTGATTATAAAACAGACAGTAAACTTCGTAAGTTCTTAAAGAAGGAAAGTAAAGGAACAACTATGATTGTAGTTGCTCAAAGAATAAGTAGTATAAAGGATGCAGACAAGATTATTGTATTAGAAGATGGAAAAATGGTTGGTATGGGTAAACATGACGAATTAATGAGTACATGTAATGTATATCAAGAAATTGCATATTCACAGCTTTCAAAAGAAGAGTTAGCTGTAGATAAAGAAGTAGCTTGTTCAGAATTATCAAAGGAGGAAGCTGTATAATGGATAAAAAGAAAAATTCAGAAAAAAACTTAGGTAAGCTTATAACTTATTGTAAAAAGCATATTCCAGTAATAGTTATTGCACTTATCAGTGCAGTAATAGGAACTATATTATCTTTAATAGGACCAGATAAGCTTTCGGAGATGACAGATATTATTACTGAAGGAATAATGGGTAATATAGATATAGATAAAATAACATCTATAGGATTAACATTAGTTGTTATTTATGTTATTAGTGCTATATTAACTTTCACTCAAGGTTATATTATGGCAACTATCACTCAAAAAGTTTCTAAAAGTTTAAGAAGTGATATTTCTAAGAAAATAAATAAACTTCCTATGTCATATTACAATAATAATACTACAGGAGATTTACTTTCTCGTATTACAAATGACGTAGATACAATAGGCCAAGCTTTAAATCAAAGTCTAGGAACATTAATAAGTGCAGTATGTTTATTTTTTGGTTCTTTAATTATGATGCTAAAAACAAATGTAATAATGACAGTAACTGCAGTTTTAGCTACTATACTTGGTTTTGTATTAATGATGATAATTATGAAAAGCTCTCAAAAGTATTTTACTAGCCAACAAGAATATCTTGGTAAAATAAATGGGCATATTGAAGAAGTATATTCAGGTCATACTATTGTTAAAGCGTATAATGCAGAAGAACAAATGGATAATAAATTTAGAGATTTAAATTCTAACCTAAAAAATAGTGCATTTAAGGCACAGTTTCTTTCAGGACTTATGATGCCTATTATGACTTTTATAGGTAATTTAGGGTATGTTGCAGTTTGTATAGTAGGTGCAGCACTTGCAATGAATGGAAGTATTTCTTTTGGTGTAATTGTAGCATTTATTATGTATGTTCGTTACTTTACTCAACCTCTTTCTCAAATTGCGCAAGGCGTTCAAAATATGCAGTCAGCAGCAGCTGCAAGTCACCGTGTATTTGAATTCTTAGAAGCAAAGGAAATGGATGATGAAAGTCATAAAACTACAGTACTTGAAAATGCTAAAGGAAAAGTAGAATTTAAAAATGTTAAGTTTGGTTATGAAGGTTCTGATAGAATTATAATAAATGATTTCTCAGCAGTTGCAAAACCAGGACAAAAAATTGCTATTGTTGGACCTACTGGAGCTGGTAAATCAACATTAGTAAATTTATTAATGAGATTTAATGAGATAAATAGTGGAGAAATTTTAATTGATGATATTTCTATAAAGGATTTAACAAGAGAAAATATTCATGATTTATTCTGTATGGTTCTACAAGATACATGGCTATTTGAAGGTACTATTAGAGAAAATCTTGTATACAATCAAAAGGATGTACCAGATGAAGTAATAAAAAATGCTTGTAAAGCAGTTGGCTTAGATCATTTTATAGAAACATTACATGATGGATATGACACAATTTTAAATGATAAAGTTAATTTATCTGCTGGTCAAAAGCAACAACTTACAATTGCAAGAGCAATGATTAAAGATTCTCCAATGTTAATTTTAGATGAAGCAACAAGTTCAGTTGACACAAGAACAGAGCTTTTAATTCAAAATGCAATGGATAAACTTATGGAAGGAAGAACTTCATTTGTTATTGCTCATAGACTTTCAACTATAAAGAATGCTGATGTTATTCTTGTGTTAAAGGGTGGAGATATTTTAGAAAGTGGAAATCATGATGATTTAATTGCTAAAAATGGCTTCTATGCAGAATTATATAATAGCCAATTTGAGCAAGCATCTTAATAATAATATATAAGAATAAAACCCTCGATAATTCAAAAATGAGTTATTGAGGGTTTATTTTTTGACCTTTTGTTTACCTACTTCTTTTTATTTCGTTTGCCAGTTTTCATGACAAACTTCTTCTTTTATGCAGAAGTTTATATTATCTCTATAAAGAGACATTTTTTTAAGGTTACTATTAAAAGAATAGTTAAAGTTGTTTAAAATTTTTGGTATTAATGTTACTAATCTATTAAAGATTTCTAAAGGATTAGCATAATCATTATTAACTCTATACTTATCCAAAAAATCAAAAGCTTCAATACTTGATTCTTTAGCAATTTCATTTATTTTTCTTTTCAATGATTCATCAAAAGCATCTGGATAGGAAACTTGTAGTACTAATTTATAGTTGCTATTTCTATATTTTAAACAAGGAATTTTAGCAGTTATAGAATCTTCATCAATATATCCTATGGTTTCAACAATATAATCTTCCTTAATTTCAGGGATATTAATAGAAGTCAAAACTTGAGTATAATAATTTCTATTTCCGTTTAATGTATATTCGTTGCAAGTTATTTTTAAATTATCATCTTCATTTCTAGAGTCTCTATTATCTTCAACTCTATAACAGATAAAAGAATCAATTCTTCTTAAATCTAAGCCAAAATATACCCAATTTCTTCCTAGCCATCTAAATCCAGATACAGTAGTCCTATCTATATAAAGTAAGAAGGTCCAATAGCTTCTACCACTTGTTTCCCATATATAAGTATATTTATATAGGCAAAAACTTATAGAAGTAGGGCTTACAGCTTTTGTACTGATATTATCTTTAGATTCTCCCCCTTTAAGATTTTGAACTCCTTTATCTTTTTTACTTGGAACATAATTAGGAGGAGGACTTTGAGGCATAGGAGTAGGGTTAAATCCTTTACCAGGAATATTTGGAGATGGTCCAAAAGGAAAAGAACCACCGGGATTAAAGTTGCTAGGATTAAAGTTCCCGAAAGGAGGTTCTTCCTGCCGATAATTTTCATATGGGATAGGAGAAAATTCATAGTTTAAGTAATCAAATAACGTATTATCATGATCTTTATTATTAGTCATAAAAAAAACTCCTAAGTATTTATATAAAATAAGATATTTTTTCTTATTAGTATTTATGCATATATTTTTTAGTTAATTGATATTATAAGCGGTATAAAGAGAGAAGACATCAAATATGGAGAATTTTTAAAAGTATAGTGGCATAAAGTAAATAGAATAATATTTAAATTTCTATAAATGTTTATATAAGAAAATTTATAGAAATTAATTATAAAACAAAGGGGAGGGAAATAATGTTTCAAAAAGTAATTGAATTATTTATAAGTAGGTATGATTTTTTCTTAAAGTTAACTTTAGAACATCTAAGAATTTCAGCAGTTTCAATATTAATAGCGTCAATATTAGGATTAGCTTTAGGAATATTAATTAGCCAATATAAGAAGACAAGCCCTATAGTTTTAGGTATAACAAACTTTATATATACAATACCATCAATATCATTATTGGGGTTTCTTATACCTATTTCAGGAATAGGAGATACTACAGCAATAATTGCTTTAACAGTTTATGCATTATTACCAATGGTTAGAAATACATATACAGGAATTTGCAATATAGATTCTTCAATAATAGAAGTAGCAAAGGGAATGGGAAGTACACCTTTTCAAATCTTATATAAGGTTAAATTACCTTTAGCAATCCCAATTATTATAGCTGGATTAAGGAATATGGCTGTAATGACAATAGCACTTACAGGTATAGCATCATTTATAGGGGCAGGTGGACTAGGTGTTGCAATTTATAGAGGTATTACTACAAATAATTCAGCAATGACAGTTGCAGGAAGTTTATTAATTGCAATACTAGCATTAGTTATTGATTTTATAATTGGGAAAGTTGAGAAAGTAATTAAGAAAAAATGGAGGTTATTATAGTGATTAATTTAAAAAAGCATATTAAAAATGGAATTTTAGGAATATTAGCTATAGGAATTATTTCAATGGCTGGATGCTCTAAATCAGAAAATAATGAAACTATAAAAATAGCAACAAAGCCAATGACGGAACAGTTAATATTAGGTGAAATGTTAGGAATGCTTATAGAGCAAGATACTAATTTAAATGTAGAAATTACTCATGGAGTTGGTGGAGGAACAAGTAATATTCATCCAGCAATATTAAAAGGTGATTTTGATTTATATCCTGAATATACAGGAACGGGATGGAATTTTGTATTAAAAGAAGAAGGAACTATAAATGAACAAGAGTTATTTGATAAATATGAAAGTGAGTATAATTTAGAGTGGGTTGGTATGTATGGATTTAATAATACTTATGGATTAGTTATTAGAAAAGAAATTGCAGATAAATATAATATTAAAACTTATTCAGATTTAGCTAAATATTCACAAGAACTTAACTTTGGAGCAGAATATGATTTTTATGAAAGAGAAGATGGATATGATGCTTTATGCAAAGAATATGGACTTAAATTTAAGAGTACTTCTGATTTAGATATAGGGCTTAAATATGCAGCTATAAACTCTGGAGAAATAGATGTTATGAATATATTTACAACAGATGGACAACTATCTACATCAGATATAGTAGTTTTAGAAGATGATAAAGAATTTTATCCTACTTATTATTGTGGAACTGTAATAAGAAAAGATACTTTAGAGAAAAATCCCAAACTTAGAGATGTATTAATGAAGATGGAAAATATAATAAATGAAAGTGAAATGGCTAAATTAAATTATCAAGTTGAGGGCAATGGAGTTGATGAAAAGACTGTTGCTAAAGACTTTTTAATATCAAAAGGATTACTAAAAAATTAGAAGCGTAAGTGTATAGCTAATATTTATAATATATATTAGGGAGTATTAATTTATGAAAAGCGAAGTAATAATAAAATTCAAAAACATTTCCAAAAGTTATGAAAATAATTTAATATTAGATAACTTTAATTTAGAAATAAATCGAGGAGAATTTTTAACTATAATAGGTAGTTCTGGTTGCGGAAAAACTACAGTATTAAAGCTTATTAATGGATTATTGACACCAGAGGCCGGTAATATTTATGTAGAAGGAAAAGATATAGGAGAAGTAGACCAAATAAAGTTAAGAAGAAAAATAGGCTATGCAATACAAGGTATAGGTTTATTTCCACATATGAGTATTGAGAAAAATATTTCATATGTATTAAATCTTATAAGTAAAAAGGATAAAGTTAAAATTGACAAGAAAGTTAGAGAATTAATAAAGCTTGTTGGTATGAATGAAGATGTTTTAAAAAGATATCCTTCAGAGCTTTCAGGTGGACAAAGACAAAGAATAGGTATTGCAAGAGCTTTAGCTGCCGAACCACATATATTACTGATGGATGAGCCATTTGGAGCTGTTGATGAAATAACAAGAAAGATGTTGCAAGAAGAAATAATTAAGATTCATAAGGAATTAGGAGTAACAATTATTTTTGTAACTCATGATATTAGAGAGGCTTTAAAGCTTGGAACTAAAGTATTAGTTATGGATAAGGGACAGATCATTCAGTATGATTCTCCAAGTAAAATACAAGAAAATCCTAAGAGTGATTTTGTTAAAGAACTTATAGGGGCATAAATAAAATAAATTATAAAAAGCATTGACTTAGAGTTAACTCCAAAGACTAAAATATAAATATATGAAAATTTTTTGTATTACAAGATTCTTTATCTATTAAATATTAGATATAAAAGGGAGGTAACTCTATGAAAACAGCAAAGGTTTATTTTACAAAGGATATTACATCTGAAGGATTGATTAAAGCATTTGATGCTTTAGGAATTACTTTAAATGGTAAGGTAGCAATAAAGATATCAACGGGAGAACCAGGAGGTCACAATTTCTTAAACCCACAATTAATCAAGCCATTAATAGATAAGTTGAATGGAACTATTGTAGAGTGTAATACAGCTTATGAAAGAAAACGTAATACATCAGAAGAACATTGGAAAGCAATAAAAGATCATGGATTTTTAGATATAGCACCATGTGATATTATGGATGAAGATGGGGATATAGCAATCCCTGTAAATGGAGGAAAGCATTTAAAAGAAAACTATGTTGGAGCACATTTAAAAAATTATAAGTCTATGGTAGTATTATCACATTTTAAAGGGCATTTAATGGGTGGCTTTGGTGGTGCTTTAAAGAATATGTCAATAGGAATAGCATCTTCTAGAGGAAAGGCGTATATTCATGGAGCAGGAAATCCAGATGAGATTTGGACTGCTGACCATGATTCATTTTTAGAGTCAATGGCTGATGCAGATATGTCTGTTATGGATTATATGGGAAGAGAAAACATAGTTTATATAAATGTAGCTAATAATTTATCTGTAGATTGTGATTGTGATGCAAATCCTCATGCTCCTGAAATGGCCGATATAGGTATATTTGCATCAACTGATCCAGTTGCACTTGATCAGGCATGTGTAGATGCTGTATATAATTCTAAAGATAATGGAAATAAAGCATTAATTGAAAGAATGGAGAGTCGAAATGGAATTCATACAGTTGAAACTGCTTACGATTTAAAGTTAGGCTCTACATCATATAATATCATTTCTTTAGATTAATAGTATTTAATAAAAAAAGATTAACAAAGAAATTCACTTTGTTAGTCTTTTTTTTATAGGAAATACACTTAAGTTTGAAAGAAAATTTTCAAGATATTATTTAATAAATATAGTAAAGATGAAAAAATAATTCTTTAATAAGCTAATATATTTACTTTATGTTTATAAAATTTATAATCTATCTTAGAGATAGATATAGAGCAAAAGAGATTACTTATATCTATTAAAACAATGTTTTACGGGGGAGTAATTATGAGTATAAAATTAATAGCAATGGATGTTGATGGAACATTAACTAATAGTAAAAAGGTAATAACTGAAAGAACTAAAGAAGCACTAATTAAAGCACAAGAAAATGGAGCTATATTAATTTTAGCATCAGGAAGACCTACTTCTGGACTAATGGATTTTGCAAAAGAGTTAGAGATGGATAAACATCATGGACTTTTAGTTTCTTTTAATGGATCTAAAGTTGTTGATTGTGAAAGTAACAAAGTATTATTTAATGAAACTATGACTGTAGAAGAGGGACAAGCTGTACTTGAACACTTAAAAAACTTTAATGTTAAGCCAATGATTGATAAAGATGATTATATGTATGTTAATGATGTTTTTGATAATGAAATAATACATGATGGTAAAGCAATTAATATAATTCAATATGAATCTCGTGGTGGTAAGTTTAAGTTATGTGAAGAACATGATTTAGCAGCATTTGCTGATTATCCATTAAATAAAATTTTAACTGCAGCAGATTCAGAATATTTAAAAGAAAATTATAAAGCTATAATGGAGCCTTTTAAAGATAAATTAAGTTGTATGTTTACAGCACCTTTTTATTTTGAATTTACAGCTAATGGAATTGATAAAGCTAAGGCATTGGATACTGTATTAACACCTATGGGGTATAAGAGTGAAGAAATGATTGCTTTTGGAGATGGACATAATGATGCATCAATGCTTAAATATGCTGGTATTGGCGTAGCAATGGCAAATGCTGTAGATGATTTAAAAGAAATAGCTGATGAAATAACTTTATCTAATGAAGAAGATGGTATTGCTATAGCTTTAAGTAAATATATGAATATATAGTGTTATTAAGAATTTTTTAATTAACTGGAAAACATATTTATAAATATTTACAATATTTTTACTTTTTATTAAATTATTTATAAAAATATTATGTGTAAAAGAGGATTCTAGTTAGAATCCTCTTTTTATTGTATATAGTATTATTCACAAATCTTTTTATAATATGTTAATTTCTTTTTTAGGTTATTTTCATAATCAGTTTCAAAATAGCAAGCAAATAAAATATCTAAAATGTATAACAAAGATAATCTAGTGGAGAAAGATGAAATTTTATTATAGTGATTTTCATTAGAGCATAGATAAAGTTGATAATTTGCATATTCTTTAATTGGATTATCATCTGTTGAAGAAATAAGTATTATAGGGGTTCCATTGTTTTTTAAAGTTTTTGCAATTTTATTTACTAAAAGTCCCCTACCACCAAAAGAGATTAATATAGCTATATGCGTTTTATCACTACATGCTGCTACAAGCCTTTGATTATATTCTTCTTCTGGAACATTAACATTAATACCGATTTCTTGCATTTGAAATTTAAAATTCTCAGCAAAAAATATATTTCCAGCAGAAGTATATATATCAATATGTTTTGCTTTTTTTAAGGCATTAATAGAAAGTTTTAATTGCTCAAGATTAAATAAATTAAAAGTAGATAATAATGTTTGGTCATAACCTTCTTTTATTTTTGTAAGTATTTCATAATGGCTTTGATTTTGTTTAACTGGAAAATCAAAATCGAAATCTTTATTTTCTTTAAGGTAATTATCAATTGAAGCAGACATTTTAACTTTAAGTTCTGATAGACCAGATAAATTTAATTTTTGGCAAAGACGATATAAGGTAGTTGTGGAAACAAAACATTCTTTAGAAATTTGTTCAGAATTCATATCTAAAAATTTACTAGGATTTTCTAAAATTAAATCTACTATTTGCTTTTCATTATTGGTTAAATTATTGGTATTTTTTAATTGAGTAAAGATATTCATTGTATTCTCCTTGAAAAATAGTTTAATTATTACGGTATTGTATTAATATAATAACTACATTTTAATTAGATTATTTTTTCTGTATTCAGATGGAGTGCATCCCATAGTTCGTCTAAACATTTCAGTAAAGTAACTTGAACTATTAAAACCACATTGAAGTGCTATTTCCGTAACTGAATATGAAGAAATTTTAAGTAGTTTAATACTTTTATCTAAACGGTACTCCATAAGATAAGTTATTGGAGATTTATTTAATAATGATTGAAAAATTTTGCAACAATTACTGCGACAAACATTGCCAGAAACTGCTATTTCGCTTAAGGTAATTTTATTTTTATAATTTTTTTGAATATAGCCAACCATATCATGCAGAGCTTCTAAATTTTTATCCTGAAAGTTTTCTTGATATACTTTATCATTCTTTACATTGTGATAAAGATTATAGCAAATTGAATAGAAGTTGCTCATGATTTGTAATTCAAAGCCTTCTTTAGCCTCAGTGCAAAGTTCATAGATTTTAATAAGTTTTTCAATAAATTCTTTTTGCCATGCTATAGATGGATCAAATATATAAAATGGATGTGAAGTATCTGTACATACTGGAACAATATAAGAATCTTTTATATGTCCTATACCTGAAAGAAGAAATGGATTCAATAATATACAAATAAAATTGCAATCAGAATTATCAGAAGAATAACCATAATGCATTTGAGTTGAATTCACAAAAATAGCTTGTCCTTCTTTTAAATAATGATTTTTCCCATTAACAGAGTAAGTCATTTTTCCATTTAAAATTATTATAAACTCAAAATCATTATGCCAATGATTAGCAGCAGTCATATTAGGATATTCTGAAAGTCTTGATTTACAAGAACGAATTGGAAAGTGTTCGAAATTATAAGATACAACTTCAGAATTATCATTTAATAAATTTAATTCAATCATTTTAAATCTCCTATGTCGCAATAATATACTATTGTTATAAAAAAATAGTCAATTATTATATTTTATATTAATTATATAGAATATTATTATAATATAAAGATGTAAAAAGAAAAAGGAAAATTAAATATAAAAATAATGTTAGGAGATAGATATGAGTTATATAGATTTACACATGCATTCAAATTATAGTGATGATGGAGAATTTTCACCAAAGGAATTAGTAAGGTTATGCTTAGAGAAAGGAATTAAGTATTTTTCAATATCAGATCATAATTCTACTAAGGGGATAAATGAAGCTATAAGATATTGTGAAGATAAAGAAATAACAATAATACCAGCAATAGAATTAGATTGCACTATTGATGGAGTAAATTTACACCTTTTAGGCTATGGGATAGATTATGAAAGTGATGTATTTGAAGATATAGAAGCAAATATAATCTCGCAAGAACAAATAGCATCTAAAGAACGAATGAGATTAATAAGAGAATTAGGAATAGATTTTGACAATGAATTAATAGATAGATTATCTAAAAATGGAGTAGTTAATGGTGAAATCATCGCTGAAGCTGCAATGATTTTTGATAAAAATCAAGAGAATCCATTATTAAAGCCCTATTACGAAAATGGTTCAAGAAGTGATAATCCTTATGTTAATTTTTACTGGGATTTTTGTTCTCAAGGAAAAGCTGCATATTCTGAGGTGAAGTTTATTTCATTAAAAGAAGCTATTAAAGTTATTAAAGATAATGGTGGAGTTACTGTATTAGCTCATCCTGGTAATAATGTAAAAGAAAATAAGGAGTTATTAGAAAAGATTATTTCATTTGGAGTTGAAGGAATAGAAGTTTATAGTAGTTATCATAATAAAAATCAGATTAATTTTTATTATGATTTCGCACTTAAGAATAATTTACTTATGACATGTGGAAGTGATTTTCATGGTAAAACAAAACCAAGTATAAGTATTGGTAGTGTAAGTAGTGGAGATAATGAAGAAAAAATAATAAAAGAATTAAAAAGCAGAATAATGTTTAAAAAGTAAAAAGAAATTTTATAAGGGGATAAATAAACATGAATAATATAGATCGTAGAGATGCTGAAATGCCCTATATATCTGATAGCTCTGTTATGGAGGAGCAAAGGATAACGAGAAGACTAGTACAAGAACTTAATACTTCAGATAGAGGAGATTTTGAAAATATTAAACCAATTTCACGAAATTCTACTTATGAATATGGAATAAAAGTAGAAATAGGAAATAATGTATGGATTGGTGGTAATGTTGTAATTACACCAGGAGTAACTATTGGAGATAACGTTGTAATTGGAGCTGGTAGTGTTGTAACTAAAGATATACCTGCAAATGTAATTGCAGCAGGAAATCCTTGTAGAGTTATAAGAGAAATAACTGAAGATGATAAAAGATATTACTACAAGAATAGAGAATTTGATGAAGAATCATGGAAGGTTATACAAGGGGAAGGAAGTAGTGAAAGTAGATAAAGTATTTTATAGAAAATTAACTACATTGATATTTCCAATTGCATTTCAAAATTTCATGATGGCTGCAGTAAGTGCTTCTGATGCATTAATGCTAGGAGTATTAAATCAAGATTCTTTATCAGCAGTTTCATTAGCTGGACAGGTACAATTTGTATTAAATCTGTTTCTAGCGGCATTAACAATAGGAACAACGGTTTTAGTAGCTCAATATTGGGGTAAGAAAGATAAGGTAGTGGTAGAAAAGGTATTTGCAATTGTAATGAAGATTTCAATTATAATATCAGTAATATTTTTTATAGTAACAACGTTTGCTACTAAATATGTAATGAGAATTTTTACAGCAGATTCAATTTTAATAGAAAATGGAATAAAGTATTTAAGAATCGTTGGTATATCTTATTTTCTTACTGGAATTTCACAAATTTACTTGTGCATAATGAAAAATACTGGCTATACTTTGAAAAGTACTGTTATTAGTTCATTTTCTATGATATTAAATATTATTTTAAATATAATTTTTATTTTTGGAGTAGGAAATATTCCAGTAATGGGGATATCAGGAGCAGCTATTGCAACAGTTGTTTCAAGAGTTATTGAATTAGTTTGGGTAGTTATTGAATCATTTAAGCAAGATAGAATCAGAATACGAAAGAGTTACATTATTAATGTAGATAAAATTTTAAAAACTGATTTTTGGACATATACAATGCCTATATTAGGAAATGAATTAGTATGGGGAGTAGGCTTTACAATGTATTCAGTTATTATGGGGCATTTAGGAAGTGATGCTGTTGCAGCAAATTCCATTGCAAATATTATGAAAAATCTAATAGATTGTGTTTGTATAGGAATAGGTGGAGCTAGTGGAATTATTGTTGGAAATGAATTAGGTAAAGGTGAATTAGAAAAAGCAAAATATTATGGAGATAGTTTATGTAAATTATCAGTTGTTGGTGGGATTATTTCAGGTTTAATTTTATTAATAATTAGTCCAATTATTTTAGCTTATTCAAATCTTAATATAGAAGCACATGAATATTTAAAAGGAATGTTAATTATGTGTTCATATTATTTAATCGGTAAATCAATTAACTCTACGGTAATTGCAGGTGTTTTTTGTGCAGGAGGAGATTCAAAATTTGGTCTTAAATGCGACACAGTAACAATGTGGGCAATAACTGTGCCATTAGGTATAATAGCAGCGCTATATTTAAAACTTCCTGTATTAGTTGTATATTTTATTATTAATTTAGATGAAATTATTAAGCTACCAGCTGTTTATTATAATTATAAAAAGTATAACTTGGTAAAGGATCTTACAAGAATTACTATAACAAAATGTACTTAAAGAATGAGATATAAAGGGGAGAAAGTAGGTATGACAATGAGAGAAAGAATTGCTAAAGGAAAATTATTTACAGATTATTGTGAAGGGCTACCTGAAGATAGACAAAATGCTAAAAGAAAAATGATAGCGTTAAATTCCACAGGTCCAGATGATTTAGAGAAACGTAATAGTTTGATAAATGAGATTTCGGGTAGAGAAACAAAGGCATGGATAGAACCACCATTCTATTTTTGCTATGGTAAGAATATTGAAATAGGAGAAGGATCGTATATAAATTTTAATTGCAATTTTATTGATGATGGAAAAATATTAATTGGAGAGAAAGTAATGTTTGGACCAGCTGTTACAATTGCAACTGTAGGTCATCCAATAAACCCAAATTACAGAGAATATATGTATGCTGATTCAGTAGTAATTGAAGATAATTGTTGGATAGGAGCAGGGGTTGTTATTTGTCCTGGAGTAACTATTGGTAAAAATAGTGTTATAGGTGCAGGTAGTGTGGTGACAAAAAATATTCCAGCTAATTCAGTAGCTGTAGGTAATCCCTGTAGGGTTTTACGTGAAATTAATGAAAATGATATGAAATATTATTATAAGCATAGAGAAATAACTAAAGAAGATTTAAAAGAAGAAGCTAGCTTAAGATAATTAAGTAAAGGAGATATATAAATGAAATTTTTAAAATCTATTAAGCAATTAATGATTACACGTTTATGTGAAACTATTGTACATGAAGAAAATAAATTCTTTAAAGAGATTTATAAAGAGTATTTAGAAAGGCTTATTGAAGAGGTATAAATTTCAATATAAAATGAAGATTTTTAAGTGGTTAAAAATATAAGTGATATCTTAAAAGGATATTACTTATATTTTTTTTATGTAAATCTTTATTTTTTATCTAATAATTATAGTATTTAAATTAATATGGTATAATTTTAAAAATGTAGAGGTGTGAAATTTATTTTAAGGATAGAAAGCTTTCTGTCAAATATAAATAAAAACTTTATATAGGAGATAAATGCCAAATAAGAAAAATTTAAATATAGGAGAAGATATAATTATGACATTTGACAATTTTATAATATGGTTAATGGCAATAGGAATTTTACTTGGTGCCATTGATAGACTGCTTAAAAATAAGTTTGGATTAGGAGAAAAGTTTGAAGAGGGATTAAATTCAATGGGTCCTTTAGCTCTTAGTATGGTTGGAATAGTAAGCTTATCACCAGTAATATCTAAGATATTAAGTCCTATAATAATACCTGTATATAAATTATTAGGAGCAGATCCAGCAATGTTTGCTTCAATTTTAGCAAATGATATGGGAGGATACCAGTTAGCTTTATCATTAGGAGAGAATAAAGAAATAGCATTATTTTCAGGTTTAATAGTTGCAGCAATGCTTGGATGCACAATTGTATTTTCTATTCCTGTTGCATTAGGTTTAATAGAAGATAAAGATAAAGAGTTTTTTGCCAAGGGATTATTAATAGGTTTATCAACTATACCATTAGGTTCTATTGTTGGTGGTTTAGTAATGAAAATAAATATAAAGATACTTTTAGTAAATGTTATTCCTATTATTTTAATATCACTTTTATTAATTTTAGGATTGAAATTTTTCCAGAAAACAATGATAAAAGGGGTATTATGCTTTGGAAAATTTATCTTATGGCTTAGTACTATAGGCTTAGCAGCTGCAGCTTTTGAGAGCTTAACTGGTATAGTTTTAATAAAGGGAATGGCACCTATTCAGGAAGGAATGAATGTAGTAATAAATATTGGAATAGTTCTTTTAGGAACATTTCCTATGTTAACTTTAATAATAAAGGTATTGGACAAGCCTTTAAGAAAAATAGGTAAATATATAGGGTTAGATGCTACAAGTATTGCAGGAATAATCTTTTCTTTAGCTAATAGTATTCCTGTTTTTAAAATGTTAAAAGATATGAATAACAGAGGTAAAATTATAAATGTTGCTTGGTTAGTTTCAGCAACATCAACTTTAGGTGCTCATTTAGGCTTCACCGCTGGAGTTGAAACAAAAATGATAATTCCAGTAATAGTAAGCAAACTATTTGCAGGAGTATGTGCAATTGTAATAGCACTATTTTTCACTAGGGATAAGAGTAAAATACAAGAGTATTAATTATAAGAATATAATAAAGATAATGATTTAATTAAAATAAAGCACATATAGACTTAATTATATAGTTTATATGTGCTTTATTAAATTTATATATTTTAGATTTATAATAGGAGTTTAATTTTTAAAATATTAATATTATTAAGCTAAAAAGATTTATATAGCTAAGAGAATAACTATAGTGTTTTTATGTACCATACATCACAAGCATAATGTTCAGTTTCTATTAAAGGTTTATCTAACTTAGTAAAACCTGATTTTTTATAAAATTTATTTGCTGCAACCATATTACTAAATGTTTCAAGGTAGCATTTTTTATAGTGTTCTTTTGCAAAATCTAAGGATAGCTTTAATAATTTTTCTGCAATTCCAGTACCACGTACTTCTTTAAATGAATACATTTTTTGTAATTCACATACATCTTCTGCACCATTTAATGGTCCTATACCACAACCAGCAACTATCTTATTATTATCTTCTACAACATAATACTTTGATTTTTCATTTTGATATACTTGAAAAAATCTACCTAAATCAGGGTCACTCCAAGCACATCCAGGTTTATTTGCTCCAAATTCTATTAAACAACTACGAATAAGGTTTTCTACGTCCTTATTATCTTTTTCTTCTATTTCTCTTATTATCATAAGATGCCTCCATAATTAGTAATTTACCTACTAATAAGTATAGCAGAAGTTGTGATATTATTCTCAAATTAGTTTTAAAGTACTTTAAGATTACTTGAAAAATTCATAGACGTTAAACTTTTTTGTTTAAGTATATTTAGGAAGATTCTTAAATATTTTTGGATAAAAGTAAAAATATATTTACTTTTCCACAAAAAGGAGTATAATGTAATTAAAGAAAATGATAATCAATATCGATAAAAGAGGGTGGATATAATGTCATTAATATTATCTCAAGTTGGAGAAGAGGTTAAAATAAAAAAAATTACAGGAAATAGCGAAACTAAAAAGTTTCTAAATAGTTTAGGTTTTGTTATTGGAGAAGGAATTACTATTGTTTCTGATTTAGGAGGTAATTTAATAGTTAATATTAAAGGTGCTAGAATTGCATTAGATAAAGGAATGGCTAGTAGAATTATTGTTTAGGGGGAAAAGCTTTATGACTAAATTAAATGAAGTAAAATGTGGAGAAACAGTTAAGGTAAAAAAGGTAGAGGGAGCAGGTGCTGTTCGTAGAAGAATAATGGATATGGGCATTACTAAGGGAAGTGAAGTGTATGTTCGTAAAGTTGCACCGCTTGGAGATCCTATAGAAATAAATATAAGAGGATATGAGTTATCATTAAGAAAGTATGATGCAGAAATGATAATAGTTGAGTAAATAAATAATCTAATAATTTAACTTATAGGGGGATTAAATATGTCAATAAAAATAGGTTTAGCTGGTAATCCTAATAGTGGAAAAACAACTATGTTTAACAATCTAACAGGTGCTAAGCAATACGTTGGAAATTGGCCTGGAGTAACAGTAGAAAAGAAAAGTGGGAAAATTAAGGGACATAAAGATGTAGAGTTAGTGGACTTGCCAGGGGTATATTCTTTATCACCATATACGCTAGAAGAAGTAGTAACGCGTAATTTTATGATAGATGAAAAACCAGATGTAGTTATTAATATTATAGATGCATCAAATATTGAAAGAAATCTTTATTTAACTACACAAATATTAGAGCTTGGAATTCCAACAGTTATAGCTTTAAATATGATTGATATAGTTAAAAAAAGAGGAGATATAATAGATATTAACAAGTTATCTAAACTTTTAGGATGCCCAGTTGTTAAAACAAGTGCTTTAAAAGGTGAAGGTACAAAGGAAGTTGCAAATAAGGCTATTCAATTAGCAAAATCTAACAATGATAATGAATTTCAGCTTCAATTCTCAAGTGAAGTTAAAGAAGCTATAGAAGCTATAAAAAAAGTAATTATAAATAATAATTTATCTAATGAAAATATCAATGAGCAATGGATGGCAATTAAGCTTTTTGAACGTGATAGTAATTTACTTGAGAAAGTTAGATTATCTAACAGTGTAAGTAATGAATTGGAAGATATTATTAAAAAATGTGAAACTGAATTTGATGATGATGCTGAAGGAATAATAACTTCTGAAAGATATGAATATATTGGTACGTTAATTTCTAAGGTATTAAAAAAGAAAAATAATTCTAAGCATACAGTATCAGATAAGATAGATAAGATAGTTACTAATCGTATATTAGCATTACCTATATTTGCATTAGTGATGTGGGCAGTATACTATATTTCAGTTAGTTCATTAGGTGCTATATTAACAGATTGGACAAATGATACACTATTTGGTGAAATAATAGGAGAAAATGTTGCGGCATTTTTAGAAAATATAGGAACAGCACCATGGTTACAAGGACTTATTAATGATGGTATTATTGGTGGTGTTGGTGCTGTATTAGGCTTTGTTCCTCAAATAATGTTATTATTCTTTTTACTAGCTTTATTGGAAGATTGCGGATATATGGCTAGAATAGCATTTATCATGGATAGAATTTTACGTAAATTTGGTCTTTCAGGAAAATCATTTATACCAGTACTTATAAGTTCAGGTTGTGGTGTTCCAGGAATAATGGCAACACGTACAATGGAAAATGATAAAGATAGAAAACTTACAATTATGCTTACTACATTTATTCCTTGTGGAGCAAAATTACCTATTATTGCTTTATTTGCAGGAGCTATATTTGGTGGAGCATCATGGGTAGCACCAGCAGTATACTTCTTAGGAATTTTTATGATTATAATTTGTGGAATTATATTAAATAAAACTAAAGCATTTAAAGGAGAACCAGCTCCATTTGTTATGGAACTTCCTCAATATCATATACCAAGTCTTAAAGGTGTTTTAATCCATATGTGGGATAGAGGAAAGGCATTTATAATTAAGGCAGGTACAATTATATTTGTTGCTTGTGCAGTAATTTGGTTCACTAGTTCATTTAATTGGACTTTACAAATGGTAGATACTCCAGATAGTATATTAGCAAGCATTGGTAGAGTTATAGCTCCAATATTTGCACCACTTGGATTTGGAAATTGGCAATCAGCAGTGGCAACTTTAACTGGATTTGTAGCTAAGGAAAATGTTGTAGCAACATTTGGAGTAATATTTGGTATAGCAGAAGCAGCAGAAGATACACCAGAGCTATTAATGCAAATGAATACAATGTTTACAGCTGCAAGTGGATTTGCATTTATTATGTTTAATATGCTTAATGCACCTTGTTTTGCAGCAATTGGCGCAATAAGAAGAGAAATGGGTTCTTGGAAATGGATGTGGATAACAATAGGATTCCAAACAGTAACTGCATACATTGTAGCTCTTATAATTAACCAAGTAGGAAGCTTAATTTTAGGAACAGGAAGTGTAATTGGAGCTATAATATCAGTACTAATAGCAATACTTGCAATTTTCTTAGCAGTAAGGTCTGGAAATAGTATTAAAAATACAAAAAAAGTACAGCAAGTAAATGCATAATAAGTACTTATTAAATATGAAAGTGAAGTGATTAGGAATGGCAACATTTATAGTAGGAGCAATAGTTTTTATATTATTATTTTTAGCTGTATATAGCATGGTTAAGAAAAAAAGAGAGAATAAAGGTGGTTGCGGTTGTGGTTGTTCAGGCTGTCCTTCAAATAAGTCTTGTGAAAGTAATATAAAATTAAAAAAATGATTAAATAAAGTTAATTAGATTGAGATTATATCAAGTGTAAGTGTATAAAATATACTAAAAATTTGATATAGTCTCTTTTTGTTAAGTTTTATAATTAATAATATAAAAATGATTTAAGTGATAATTTAATAGGTTTCATACATATAAATTAAAATTAGCTTTTAAGAAAAATGACAGTATTAAAATTAATTCAGTCATAAATCTGTAATAACTATATAAAAGTTAGGTGACTTTAATAGAGTTGTCAAAATGATAAATTCTTAATAAAAATAAGGTTGTAGAATGCAATGATTAATTTTGTTTATAAATTTATATGAAAATGTTAATAAAAATTTGAAATTTAATGATAATTTGTATATAATGTTAATAATATGAAATTAATATAAAAATTGAAAATATGAAGTGATTTAATTTCATATTTAGATTTTTTTATCAAATATTAGACTAATTAAATAAAGGAGCGTTATAAATGAAAGAAAATTTGGGGTTATATCATAGTAGTTTTGAACATGACGCATGTGGAATAGGAGCAGTAGTAAGTATAAAGGGGGAAAAATCTAATAAAGTTATAAATGATGCTTTAGATATTTTAGAAAATTTAAAGCATAGAGGAGGAACAGGAGCTGATGAAAATACTGGTGACGGTGCTGGTATATTAATGCAAATACCTCATAGCTTTTTTAAGAAGGTATGTAAAAAAGAAAATATTGTTTTACCTGAAAGTGGACAATACGCAGTTGGGGTATTATTCCTTCCAATAGAAGAAGATAAAAGAAAATTAGCACTAGATATAATAAATAAAGTTTTAATTTATAAGGGCTATAAAACTTTATTATTAAGAGATGTACCTGTAGATTATAGTAATTTAGGAAAGGCTGCATTAGGGTCTATGCCTAAAATTATTCAAATTATATTAAATAAACCAGAAGATATAAAAGAAAATAAGGAATTTGAAAGAGATTTATATATATTAAGAAGAAATATTGAAAAAGCTTTTAATGATGAAGAAAAGTTAAATAATTGTACTACTTATATAGCTTCACTTTCTTCTAAAACAATAGTTTATAAGGGAATGCTATTATCTACACAAGTAAGAACTTTCTACAATGATTTATTGGATAAGGATTTTAAATCAGCTATAGCTTTAGTGCACTCAAGATATTCAACAAATACTTTTCCAAGTTGGGAAAGAGCACATCCAAATAGATTAATGGTTCATAATGGAGAAATAAATACTTTAAGAGGTAATGTTAATAAGATTTACTCAAGAGAAGGTTCTATTAAATCAGAAGTCTTTAAAGATAGGTTACAAGAAGTATTACCTATAATAAACAAGGAAGGTTCAGATTCGGCAACCTTTGATAATGTATTAGAATTTTTATATATGGGTGGAAGAGATATAGCAAGATCAATATTAATGTTAATTCCAGAACCATGGGAAAAGTCTAAAAATATAGATGAAGATAAAAAAGCATTTTACAAATATAATTCAACAATAATGGAACCATGGGATGGACCAGCATCTATAGTATTTACTGATGGGGATAAAGTAGGTGCAGTTTTAGATAGAAATGGTTTAAGACCTTCTAGATACTATGTAACAGATGATGGATATCTATATCTTTCATCAGAAACTGGCGCAGTATACATAGATGAAGAAAGAGTCGTAAGAAAAGAAAGATTAGAGCCAGGAAAGATTTTATTAGTAGATACTGTTAAAGGAGAATTAATTGAAGACTCTGAGCTTAAAAAGCAATATAGCTTAGAGCATCCATATAAAGAGTGGCTAGATGAAAGATTAACAACACTTAAAAGTATAAATATAGATAATTATCAGCAGAAATTTATGGATAAGGATGAAAGAACAACTTATCAAAAGGCTTTTGGGTATGGATATGAAGATTTAAAGACTAATATATATGAAATGGCTCAAAATATGCACGAACCAATGGCAGCCATGGGAATTGATACACCACTTGCAGTATTATCTTTAAAAGATCAACCACTATTTAATTATTTTAAACAGTTATTTGCTCAAGTAACTAATCCTCCAATAGATGCAATAAGAGAAGAAATCGTAACATCTACTAATGTTTATTTAGGTTCTAAAGGAAATATGTTAGATGATTGTCCTGAAAGTTGTAGACAAATAGAAATAGTAAATCCAATTATTAATAATAAAGATTTAGTTAAAATAAAATCATTAGATGGACAAGGCTATAAAATAAAGACATTAGATATTACTTTTGATAGAACTAAAAAAAATAGTTTAGAAATATCACTAAAATATTTATGTAGAGAAGCACTTCAACTTATTAATGAAGGAGCAAATGTATTAGTATTATCAGATAGATTTGTTGATGAAGCTAATGTTCCAATACCATCATTATTAGCTGTTGCAGCAGTAAATAATTATTTAATAAAAAAAGGTGTTAGAAGCTTAGCAGACATTATTATAGAAACTGGAGAACCAAGAGAAGTTCATCACTTTGCAACACTTTTAGGTTATGGTGCTACAGCTGTTAATCCATATTTAGCCTATGAATGTATTCATGAAATGGTTGAAGACGGAATTATAACAATTCCATATGAAGAAGCAACAAATAATTATGATAAAGCTATTGTTAAAGGTATAACTAAGATTCTTTCTAAAATGGGTATTTCAACTATTAGATCATACCAAGGAGCTCAAATATTTGAAGCTTTAGGTATAGATAAGAGTTTAATAGATAAATATTTTACAAATACAATTAGTAGAATTGGCGGATTAAACTTACAGGATATAGAAAAAGAAGCATTATCTAAGCATGATAAGGCTTATAATAAGAGATATAAACAACTAAACTTCCAATTAGATAATTTCGGTAGAGATAAATTAAGAAGTGCAGGTGAAAAACATCTTTACAATCCTGTAACTATTTATATGTTACAACAAGCAACAAGAACAGGTGACTATAAAAAGTTTAAGGAATATACTTCATTGATAAATAAAGAAGAGGAAGGCTTAACTTTAAGAGGATTACTTGATTTTGAATTTACGGAAAATCCTATTCCATTAGAAGAAGTAGAACCAGTATCTTCAATTGTAAAAAGATTTAAGACAGGTGCAATGTCTTATGGTTCAATTTCAAAGGAAGCTCATGAAACTCTTGCTATAGCAATGAATAGATTAGGTGGTAAATCTAATACAGGAGAAGGTGGAGAAGATAGAGAAAGATGGATTCCACTTGAAAATGGAGATTCTAAGAGATCTAAAATAAAGCAAATAGCATCAGGTAGATTTGGTGTTACTTCAGAGTATCTAGTTAATGCAGATGAATTACAAATAAAAATGGCTCAAGGGGCAAAACCAGGAGAAGGTGGACAACTTCCAGCAAATAAGGTATATCCATGGATTGCAAAAACAAGGCATTCAACAACTGCTGTTGGTCTTATTTCTCCACCACCTCATCATGATATTTACTCAATAGAGGACTTAGCTCAGCTTATATATGATTTAAAAAATTCTAATATATATGCAGATGTTTCTGTAAAGCTAGCTTCAGAGGCAGGAGTTGGAACTGTTGCAGCTGGTGTTGCTAAGGCTGGTGCTGATGTAATTTTAGTAGCTGGTTATGATGGTGGTACTGGAGCATCTCCTAAAACTTCTATTCAACATGCAGGATTACCATGGGAATTAGGTCTTGCAGAAACTCATCAGACTCTTGTTATGAATAACTTAAGAGATAGAGTTAGAGTTGAAACTGATGGTAAGCTTATGACAGGTAGAGATGTTGCAATAGCAGCATTACTTGGAGCAGAAGAGTTTGGATTTGCAACTGCCCCACTTGTAACGTTAGGTTGTGTAATGATGAGAGTGTGTAATTTGGATACATGTCCAGTTGGTATTGCAACTCAAAATGAAGAACTTAGAAAGAGATTTACAGGAAAACCAGAGTATGTAGTAAACTTTATGGAGTTTATTTCTAGAGAATTAAGAGAGTATATGGCTAAGCTTGGATTTAGAAGTTTAGATGAAATGGTTGGTAGAGTAGATAAATTAAAGAAGAAAGAAACGCTTAATAATTGGAAGGCTGAAAGAATCGATTTATCATTAGTATTAGATAAAACTCAAGTTAATTCAGAAAATGGAGTTAAATTTAATACTAATAATAAGTATAATCATAAGCTTAATGAAGTTAAAGATTCAATAATGCTTTTAGATCTGGCAAAACCAGCCTTAGATAATAAGGAAAAAGTAAAAATAGAGCTTGAAATCCATAATACAGATAGAACTTTTGGAACCATCTTAGGTTCTGAAATTACTAGAAGATATAAAGAAGAAGGATTAGAAGAAGATACTATTTGGATTAAAGGCATAGGAGCTGCAGGACAAAGTTTTGGAGCATTTATACCTAGTGGTTTAACTTTAGAAGTTGAAGGTGATGGTAATGATTACGTTGGTAAAGGATTATCAGGTGGTAAGATAGTTGTATATCCGCCTAAAAATAGTAAAATAATTGCATCAGAAAATATAATTGTTGGTAATGTTGCATTATATGGAGCTACATCAGGTAAAGCATTCTTTAATGGCATTGTAGGAGAAAGATTCTGTGTAAGAAATTCAGGAGCAATTGCTGTAAATGAAGGATGTGGAGCTCATGGTTGTGAATATATGACAGGGGGAAAAGCTGTTATATTAGGAGAAACAGGAGTAAATTTTGCCGCAGGTATGAGTGGTGGAATTGCTTATGTATTAGATGAAAATGAGAAGTTCAATTCTAGAGTAAACAAAGAAATGGTGATTATAGAAAAGCCAAATAATGAAGATATTGAGTTTTTAAAAGATATAATTACAGAACATTATACTCTTACAAATTCATTAAAAGCTAAAACTATTTTAGATGATTTTGATTTATATATAACTAAATTTAAGAAGGTAATACCTAAAGACTATAAGGAAGTTTTAGAACTTGTTAAAATAAATGAAGAAAAAGGTTTTACTAGAGATGAAGCTTTAGTTAATGCCTTTTATGAAAAGACAAGAAAGGTAATGTAAGGAGGTATTATCATGGGAAAAGCAACAGGTTTTATGGAATTTAGTAGAAAAAATTGTAGTAGAGAGGATGCACTAAATAGAATAAATCATTGGAATGAATTTGATACACCTCTTAGCGAAGAAGAAAGAAGAAATCAAGGGGCAAGATGTATGGACTGTGGAGTCCCATTTTGCCAATCTGGAATTATGTTAAATGGAATGGCAACAGGTTGTCCACTTCACAACCTTATTCCAGAATGGAACAATTTTATATACTTAGGAAAATGGGAACTTGGATTGGAAAGACTTTTAAAAACTAGTAACTTCCCAGAATTTACTTCAAGAGTATGTCCGGCATTATGTGAAAATGCTTGCACCTGTGGACTGCATGGACAATCAGTTACTGTGAAAGCTAATGAAAAATATTTAATAGAAAAAGGATTTAGTGAAGGTCTAATTAAAGCAAATCCACCTGAAGTAAGAACAGGAAAAAAAGTTGCAATAATTGGATCAGGCCCTTCAGGACTTGCAGCTGCTGACTTTTTAAATAAATTAGGTCATAGTGTTACTGTATATGAAAGAGAAGACCATGTGGGTGGACTAATGATGTATGGTATACCAAATATGAAGCTTGAAAAGAGTGTTATAGAAAGAAGAGTTAATATACTTAAAGAGGAAGGAATAACATTTAAAACTTGTGTTAATGTTGGTATTGATGTTACTTTTAATGAACTAGACATAGAGTATGATGCAATTGTAGTTACTATAGGTGCATCTAAACCTAGAGATCTAAAGGTGCCAGGTAGAGAATTAAATGGTATTCATTTTGCAGTAAAATATCTAACTAACAATACAAAGAGAGTTATTGGTTCAAATTTTAATAAAGGTGAAGATATTTTAGCAACTAATAAAGATGTAATAGTAATTGGTGGTGGAGATACAGGAACTGATTGTGTTGGTACAGCTCTTAGACAAGGATGTAAGTCTGTAAATCAATTTGAAATAATGGGAGAACCTTCAAAAAAAAGAAGTGAAAATAACCCTTGGCCAGAATATGCAAAGATATTAAAGGTTGATTATGGTCAAGAAGAATATATTGCAAAATTTGGCCATGATCCAAGAAGATATTTAACAAGTGTTAAAGAATTTTTTGGTGATGAACATGGAAATATTAAATCTCTTAAAACTGTTGATGTACAATGGGTTAAAGATGAAAATGGAAGAATGAATCTTAAGGAAATTGAAGGTTCAGAAAAAGTTTGGAATGCAGATTTAGTCTTAATAGCTATGGGGTTTACTGGAGTTGAAGATTATATAGCTAAAGATTTAGGAGTTGAGTTAACTGCTAGGGGAAGTATTAATGCAAATGATATAGATTATAAAACATCTAAATCTAAGGTATTTACTGCAGGAGATGCAAGAAGAGGTCCTTCGCTAGTTGTTTGGGGAATTACTGAGGGAAGAAATGTTGCATTAGCTGTTGATAAGTATTTAATGGGTTAAAATATATTTTAGTATAAATATAAGCATTAAATTTATTTTTTAGTAAAATAAGCATAATACAGATAATAACGAAGTTATTCCTAATAAATTAAGTGATAACTTCGTTATTTTTTATCCTAATAAAAATTTTAAATAAACAAAAGAAATTCTTGAATTGGAGTTAACTCTAAGTGTTATTGTATATGTAAGGAAATATATAATAAAATTAAAGTTAAAGTATATTAAGGAGTGTTGTAAATGACAATAACAGAAGTAAGTAAAAAGTATGAATTATCTACAGATACATTACGTTATTATGAAAGAATTGGATTAATTCCACCAGTTAATCGTAATAAAAGTGGAAATAGAGATTATACAGAAACTGATTGTAAATGGGTAAATTTTATAAAATGCATGAGAAACGCAGGACTTTCTATTGAAATTCTTATTGAATATGTAACTTTGTTCCAACAAGGAAATGATACTATAGCTTCAAGAAAGCAATTATTATTTGAACAAAGAAAACAAATTGTTGAAAAATTTGAAGAATTACAGAGTACGCTTAATTATTTAGATAAAAAGATAGATAGATATGATGAACTTATGCTAAAGTGTGAGGACGAATTAAAAAATAATAAATAACTATGCTTTTTATTAGTAACAACATATTATAGCTTTTCATAATATAAATCAAAGGAGATGAATATTATGTTATCTATACAAAAGAAGATTAGCTCTTATAACTTTTCAAGTAGAAATAGTAATAGCATTAAATATATAGTTCTTCATTATACTGCCAATAAAGGAGATACAGCTAAAAATAATGTTGACTATTTCTATAATGGAGATAGACAAGCTAGTGCACATTATTTTGTAGATGATACGTCTATATGGCAATCAGTAGAAGATTCAAATGCTGCATGGTCTGTTGGTGATGGTAATGAAGTATATGGGATCACTAATCAAAACTCAATTTCTATTGAAATGTGTTGTAATTTAAGTGGTATAGTTTCAAGTACAACAGAAAGTAATGCCATTGAATTAGTTAAATATTTACAAGGTAAATATAATATTTCTAATAGTAATGTAGTAAGACATTACGATGCAAGTAGAAAAATATGTCCAAATTGGTCAGAGAATAATTGGAGTAGATGGATAAACTTTAAAAATAAATTAACAATTACAGAAAATGTAGAAAAGGAGCTGAACTATAGTATGTATATTTTCTCTGCAAATTGGTATTTGAAAAAATACTCTGATGTAGCTAATAGTGCTACCTATAAGAGTAATCCATATAAACACTATGTAGACTATGGTAAGAAAGAAGGCAGAAAACCACTTCCACCTATTCCAGTAGAATATAATGAAGGAGCTTATCTTGAACTAAATAAAGATGTAGCAAAAGCAGTAGAAAAGGGGAGCTTTGTATCAGGAATAGATCATTATATGCAATATGGTTTTTGTGAAAATAGGAAAGTGTGCAATGAAGATAGTTATGAATCAATAAAAAAAAGAGTAGAGGAGCTTAAATTAAAATTAGAAGAAATAAAAAAAATAGTCGAATAAGTTATAGTGAATTTTATCTAAATCTATATTTGTAAAAATATGATGGATATTTTATAAAAATAAATTATATAAGTTAATATAATAAAAGTTCATGGCAAGAGTATTTAGTCTTACTATGGGCTTCTTATTTTATAATCTATACTATGAAAAAAGTTTAAAAAGAAAGTAACTTGTATAAAACTAATATTATATTAAAAAATAAAAAGTATAATAACACTTTATTAAAAAATATAATGTAGAAATGATAAAATTTTCACTAAACTAGAAAAATATATAATGAATTTATAAAAATTGGAGAAATTGTTTACAAAGCAACGTTTACATAGTAGAATGATTTTGTAATATTTGAAAAGGCATGTAACCAAAGAAAATTTTGGGCATTAGCCATAACAAAATTATGCGTAATAGCATATTTTTGTTATGGCTTTTTTTATACAAAAAGCCGGATTAAGTATTAAAATCATAAAAGCTAATTATTAGAAAGAGGGATAAGAAATGAAAAGAACAAAATTAAATTCTATTTTAGCCAAAGTAGTTACAACATCATTCATATTTACTATTTTACCAACTAATGCATTTGCAGATGTTGTTAATACTGAAAAAGAGATAGTAAAGCTACAAGTATCTATGCCAACTATAAGTCCTACACCTCATAATGTTGAAGCTTCAGGAGAAGGATTTGTTATTACAGAAAAGGTAAATATAATTGGACAAGATCAAGCTGATGAAGATGCTATAAGAGAATTAGTTCAAGCATTGAAAGAGTTAGGTATAGAAATTAATAATGATTTCGATGAAAATTCAGCTACAATAATAATTGGAGAAGATGATGATAATATTGAGGAAATGGATACTTTCCTTACAAGTATTGGCAAGGAAGGTGCAGAATCAATAGATGTTAATGAAGGTTATGTACTTGCATCTAAACAAGATGAAGATGGAAAAATAACAATTGCTATAGAAGGAACAGATGAAGTTGGTACTTACTATGGAGTAAAAACTTTAAAACAATTATTAATAGAAGAAAATGATAAAAATGTTGTGCCAGAGGTTTATGTAAATGATTATCCAAGTCAACATATTAGAGCTATAGTTGAAGGATTCTACGGAAATCCATGGACTCATGAAGATAGATTAGATCAATTTAAATTTTATGGTGAAAATAAATTAAACATGTATATATATGCTCCAAAAGATGATCCATATCACAGAGATCAATGGAGAGAACCATATCCAGCAGAAGAAATGGAGAGAATGCAAGAGCTTATAAATACAGCAGCTGAAAATAAAGTTGATTTTGTATTTGCAATTTCACCAGGTAAGGACATAGATATAAATTCAGAAGAAGATTATCAAGCACTTGTAAATAAATGTGAATCACTATATGACATGGGTGTTAGAAGCTTTGCTATTCTTTGGGATGATATATTCACAGATGATGGAGAAGGACAAGCTGCTATAATGAATAGATTTAATGCAGAATTTGTTAAAACTAAAGAAGGGGTTAAGCCACTAATAACAGTTCCAACTCAATATTGGGGAGCATCAATGTATAATGATGGTGAGGTTAAACCATATACTAAGGGATTTGCTGAAAACTTAGATAAAGATATCGAAGTTATGTGGACTGGTGAATGGGTTATGTCAGAATCAGTAACAGCAGAGGAAGCACAAAAGGTAAATAATCTTTACGGAAGAGATATGCTTTTATGGTGGAACTATCCGGTAAATGACTATAATGTTAATAAGTTAGCTTTAGGACCAATATATAATTTAGGAAATGATTTAGCTGATTATATGGGTGGAGTTGTAATGAACCCAATGGAATTTGCTGAAGCATCAAAAATAACACTTCATACAGGTGCAGATTATTCTTGGAATACAGAAGCATATGACTATAATAAAGCATGGGATAATGCAATTGCTGATATAGTTGGAGAAGAATTAAAAGAAAGCTTTAAAGTATTTGCTGATCATACTACAAGACTTGATACAGGTAGAGCAGATGCACCAGAAATGAGAGCTACAATGGATTCATTCTGGCAAAAGGTTGATAATAAACAAATTCCAGCAGAAGAATTAGAAATTTTAAAAGGTAACTTTGAAACAATAAAATCAGCTGTAGCAGATACACAATCAAAGTTACATCAAGCAATGTTAGATGAAGTTGCACCACAACTACAAAAGCTTACTGATTATGCAGAAGCAGCAACTACTGCAGCTGATATGGTTATAGCAATGTTAAATGGTGATAGTAAATTATGGTGGGATTTAAAAACAGAACTTTCAGGACAAATAGATGTTTTAAATGCATCAAAGGCAGTTATTTCAGATACTGTATTAGATGATTTTGTTAAGCAAGCAAATTCAAAAACAGACGTTATGTACTTTGAAGGTGTATTAAAAGATGAGGTTAAAACTTATACGTATTCAGGAACTGTATCTGATAATATTTCACCATTAAAGTATGAAGAATGGTATAATGGAAAATCTCCATATGAAGTTGCTAATATGTTTGATGGTGATTTAACTACAGCATATAGATCTGCTGCAAATGTTACAGCTGGAGATGAAATAGTTGTAGACTTAGGACAAGTTGAAAACTTGAATAATATTTATATGTTAATGGGAAGAACATCTCATGATACTGAAATTATGAATGGAAATATTCAAATTTCAGTAGATGGAGTTCAATGGAAAACAGTATTAGAAAATAATTCATTTAGAGAAGTATTTATTGGAGATTTAAATGAAAGTGTTAGATATATTAAGTATGTAGCAACAGAAGATCAAGAAAATAGAGTATATGTTAGAGAGTTTATGGTAAATAAAAATACTATAAGTGGAATTAGAACTAACGTAGAAGGTAACTTTGAATATAATAAAATCTTAGATGAAAGAAATGAAGTTAATTCAGTAGTTAATACAGAAAAAGTAGCTTTAAAAGTGGGAGATACTATAGGATTAGAACTTCCAGAATATAAATATATAACTGAAGTAAATATTAACAGTGCTGTTACAGGAAAAGTTGAATATACAATCAACGGAATGGATTGGTTTGTATTAGGAGAAGTAGCTGGAGAAACTACTTTATCTTTAGAAAAACCACAAGTTGTTAAGCAAGTAAGATTTGTTTCTACTGAAGAAAAATCTACTAAAAACTTTGCAATAGATGTAGTGATAGAAGGAAGAGCAGAACAATCAGTTACAACAAATAGAAATGGTAGTGGAAATTACAAGGATTTAAATGCAATTGTTGATGGAGATCTTGACTCAAGCTTTATTTCAGCAAGTGCTTTAAAGGCGGGAGATTATTTTACATTAGATCTTGGAGAAATAACTAATGTAAGAAATATTCAATTCATTGGAGATAGAAGCTACGGTGCAGATAGAATAAGAGAAGGTAAGCTTGAATACTCTTTAGATGGTGAAAACTGGACAGAACTTTATAATGGAAAAGTATCTGAAGAGTTTAGAATGTTTGATTTAGATTTTAATGCAAAATATATAAGAATGACTGCAACTGCAGGAACTGATGCATGGCTTAGAGTATCTGATTTCTCAGTAAACTCTCCAGAAGCTGAAGTTGTATTTGAATCAACTGTTAAACCAGTAGATGATAATCATAGATTAAACAATTTAATGGATGAAAATATTCAAACTTCATATATTCCAAGTACTGAAGTTAATAGTGGGGATAAGGTAGTTTACAATATATTTGATGGAGCATTAGTTAATAAAGTTGAAATATTCCAAAATGAAAGTACAATTTCTAATGCAAAAGTTATTGCAAGAACTTCTGATGATAGAAGAATCGAGCTTGGTATTTTAGATAAAGGTTACAATATGTTTGCTATGGAAAAGCCAGAAGATATTATTTCTATAACTTTAGAATTCCAAGATGGTTCTGGTACACCAGAAATATATGAAATAGTAACTGAAAACTTTACATTAGAAGCTATTAGAGAAATTGCAAAAAATACTTTAGAAGAAGCAAAAGAGTTATTAGCAAATACTGAAGGTAAATCAGAAGAAGTTATAAATGTATTAAAATCAGCTACTACTGAGGTTGAAAATGCTTTAATAGATGGTGCTTCTAGAGAAGAACTATTTAAGCTAAATAAACAATTAGAAAATGCTATTAAGGTATATGTAGATTATACTGAAGGGGAAAACCCTGAAGAAACTCCAGGAGAGAATCCAGATGTTAAACCAGAAGAAAAACCTGAAGTGAAGCCAGAAGAAAAACCTGAAGCAAAACCTGAAGTTAAACCAGAGGTTAAGCCAGAAGCAAAACCAGAAAATAAACCAGGAAAGCTTCCTCAAACAGGAAATCCAGCAGGCGTTGTAGGATTACTTGTAGGTATGACATCTTTAATTGGTGGAGCATTCTCATTAAAGAAGAAGAGAAAATAATAAATAGATACTTATAGTATAAATATAATTTAGTATATAAGAAAAGTGGATTTTATTAGAATCCACTTTTTTTATAATCTCAAATTATTAATTTAGAGATTATTTTAAGAAATTATTTTAGAGACTATTATAGAGATGGTTTTATTTTTAATAAAATATTATTGACAAATTCCACCTTTAAGAGCATTTAATGCATCTTCAATTGGATCTGCTTGGAAATATAACCCGCATGTCCTAGCTGGATAAGAAGCATTTACATGTGATTTACGTTGTAATGCACAATAAAGTTTTGCTAATTCTAATGATGATCTATCTCTTGAAGTTACTTTTATAATTGCATCTTCTAAATATTGGATAGAAAGGTCACATAGTATAGATCTTGCAAGTTGAATATCAGTAATTGATTGACAATCAGAGTCACCTACAACAAATCTAAAAACTGAGCATCCATCACATATTGATTGTATTGAATAACCGTCAATTCTAACTTCTTGACCACATAATTCTTGTAAAACATTGCATATTGTTTGAGGACTTGCCTTTATAATAAATTCTGTTCTTATAGTAGTTCTAAAATTTGAACGATTACAGTTATCGTGGTTAGGGCAATCATCATCCATATCAGAATGTCTACAGCACATGTCATCCATTGTATCATCGAAGTTGCAGCACATATCCTCTATTCTATCATCGAAATTGCAGCACATATTGTTCATCATATTATCAAAATTTGTCATATTAAATTTCCTCCTAAGTTTAATTATATAGATTACTAAATAGTCTATATTACTTTATAATTCATAATATGAAGAAATAGAAAAAAAGTTTAATGTAAAATATATAAAAGTTTTTAGTAAACTATAGACAAAACTTGTTAAAAAATGTATTATATAAAATATAAAATTTAATAAATCTTCAGGGCAGGGTGAAATTCCCTACCGGCGGTAAAGCCCGCGAGCTAATTTAAGCACGATTCGGTGAAATTCCGAGGCCGACAGTAAAGTCTGGATGAAAGAAGATAAATAAAAAGTATAGTAATCTTATTTAGCTATATTATCTTAGTGTTATTCATGCTCTGAAATATTATATATTTCAGAGCATTTTTATTTTTAAGTTAGCTTACTTTACAAGTTACATATATTTATTAATAAGCTTATTATTATAACTTTTTTAAACATAGTATTTAAGAGTTATTTTTTTAGAAACTTATAGTAAATATGTGTATAATATGTATATAATGCCCTGAGTGTTTTCTCAGGGCTTATTTTTTTACTTAAAGATTTATTTAAATTTTAAATTATAAATAATTGTTAAATGGAGGTGAAAAAATTGGATAAGTTTTATATGAATATTGCTTTACAGTTAGCTAAAAAAGGAAAGGGGAAGGTAAATCCTAATCCATTAGTTGGAGCTATTATTGTAAGGGATGGTGTGATACTTGGACGAGGGTATCATAAGGAATATGGGAAAGCTCATGCAGAAGTAAATGCTTTTTTAGATGCTAAAGAAGATATAACAGGGGCAACTATGTATGTAATTTTAGAACCCTGTTCTCATTATGGAAAGACCCCCCCTTGTGTAGAAAGAATAATAGAAAATAAAATTTCTAGAGTTGTTATTGGAATGATTGATCCTAATCCATTAGTAGCAGGAAAAGGAATAGAAAAGCTAAAAAAATCAGGAATTACAGTTACTGTTGGAGTTTTAGAAGAAGAATGTAGAAAATTAAATGAGGTTTTTATTAAGTACATTACTAAGAATGAACCTTTTGTAGTACTAAAAACAGCAATGTCACTAGATGGTAAAATAGCAACTTCAAGAGGTGAATCAAAATGGATTACAGGAGAAAAAGCTAGAAATGAGGTTCATAACTTAAGAAATGAATTAGAGGCTATTATGGTTGGAGTAGATACTGTAATAATTGATAATCCAGAGTTAACTTGCAGATTAGAAAATGGTAGAAATCCAATAAGAATAATAGTAGATAGTACTCTTAAAATACCATTAAATTCAAAGGTATTAAAAAATCAAGATGAAGCAAAGACCATTGTGGCTACTAAAAAAGAAGCTATTGAAGAAAAAGTGAAAAAATTAGAAGCCTTAGGTGTAACTGTTTTAAAGATTAGTGATGATAAAGAGTATGAAAATAATAACATTAGAAATAAAAAAGTGAACTTAAACAATCTCATGAAGGAATTAGGAAAGTTAAATATTGATGGTGTACTTTTAGAAGGAGGAGCAACTTTAAATTATTCAGCTTTACAAGAAGGTATAGTTGATAAAATACAAGTTTATATAGCACCTAAAATAATTGGAGGTTTAAATTCTAAAGGGCCTGTTGGAGGTACTGGAATAGACTTCTTGAAAGATGCCTTTAAAATAAATGATTTAACCTCAAAGTTTATTGGTGAAGATATATTGATTGAGGGATATATAGAAAGAGAGGAATCTTAGATGTTTACTGGTATAGTTGAAGAAATTGGGGTAATTGATGGAATTAAAAGGGGAGAAAAATCTTCAAAGCTATTAATTAGAGGTAGTAAGGTTTTAGATAAAACTAAACTAGGTGACAGTATTGCAACTAATGGAGTATGTCTTACGGTAACAAGTATAAGTGGAAATATTTTTGAAGTTGATGTTATGGCAGAAACTTTAAGGAAGAGTAATCTTGGTAAGCTCAATATAGGTAGTAAAGTAAATTTAGAAAGAGCTTTAAATCTTGAAACTAGGCTAGGTGGTCATATTGTTAGTGGGCATATAGATGGAATTGGAATTATTACATCATTTATACAAGAAGATAATGCAGTTTGGATTACAGTTAAAGCATCTTTAGATATTTTAAAATATGTAGTTTATAAAGGTTCAATAACTATAGATGGAGTAAGCTTAACTATAGCCTATATAGATGATAATTGTTTTAAAGTTTCAATAATCCCACATACAGCAAAAGAAACAACATTGCTAAATAAAAAAGTTGGAGATAGTGTAAATCTTGAATGTGATTTAATAGGTAAATATGTGGAGAAGCTTTTAGGTTTTGATATTAAAAAAAATAACGAAAATAAAAGTTCAATTACTGAAGAATTTCTAAAAAACAATGGATTTTAGTAAAGAAAATAATTTAGAGTAGGTTTAAATTAAAGTTAAGAGTTATATGTAATATTTTATTAAAAAATAAGGAGTGATTTTTATGTATAAGTTTAATAGCATTGAAGAAGCAATAGAAGATATTAAAAAAGGAAAATTAGTTGTAGTAATAGATGATGAAGATAGGGAAAATGAAGGCGATTTATTAATGGCTGCTGAAATGGTTACTGCAGAAAGTATTAATTTTATGGCCACTTTTGGAAGAGGGCTTATTTGTATGCCTATTGAAGAAAATAGAGCAAGAGCTTTAAATTTACATCCAATGGTAGAGCATAACACAGATAATCATGAAACTGCATTTACAGCATCTATTGATCATATTAACACTACTACAGGTATTTCAACTTTTGAAAGAGCATTAACTATTAAAAGTGTATTAGAAAGTAATGATGAATTAGAATTTAGAAGACCAGGACATATTTTCCCATTAATAGCTAAAGAAGGCGGAGTTTTAAAAAGAGTTGGACATACAGAAGCTGCTGTAGATTTAGCAAGACTTGCAGGCTTTGAGCCAGCAGGTGTTATATGTGAAATTATGAGTAAAGATGGAACTATGGCAAGAACACCTGAACTTATGGATTTTGCAAAGAAACATAATTTAAAAATAATTACTATAGCAGATTTAGTATCATATAGAAGAAGTAATGAAAAGCTAATAGAAAGAGTTGTAGAGATAAAAATGCCTACTAAATATGGTGATTTTAAAATGTATGGTTTTGTAAATAAGTTAAATGGAGAACATCATGTAGCATTAGTAAAAGGTGAGATAAGTGAAGATGAACCAGTATTAACGCGAGTTCATTCAGAATGTTTAACTGGAGATGCCTTAGGTTCAAAAAGATGTGATTGTGGTGAGCAATATGATGCTGCCATGAGAAGAATTGCAGAGGAAGGAAAAGGAATTCTTTTATATATGAGACAGGAAGGAAGAGGTATAGGTCTTATTAATAAGTTAAAGGCTTATGCACTTCAAGATAAGGGATATGATACTGTAGAAGCTAATATTAAGTTAGGTTTCCCAGCAGATATGAGAGATTATGGTATAGGTGCACAAATTCTTAAAGACTTAGGTGTAAGAAAATTAAAATTAATGACTAATAATCCAAGAAAGATTACAGGTTTAAGTAGTTATGATATTGAAATAGTTGAAAGAATAGCAATTCAAATGAATCATAATGAAAATAATGAGTTTTATTTAAAAACTAAGCAACAAAAACTAGATCATATGCTTAAGTTTTAATAACTTTTATAAATATAAAGCAAAATTTAACGTTAAATAAAGCATTGTAATAAAAGTTTAAAGATTTACTTTAATGTTAATATAAAAGTTCAATTAAATATATTAAAAATAAATAATCATAATAAGTGGAGGAATGAAAGATGAAATTTATAGAAGGAAATTTAGTAGCACAAGGAATTAAAGTTGGAATAGTAGTAGGTAGATTTAATGAATTCATAGTTTCAAAATTATTAGGTGGAGCTTTAGATGGGTTAAAAAGACATGGGGTAGAAGAAGATAATATAGAAGTGGCTTGGGTACCAGGTGCTTTTGAAATTCCATTAGTAGCTAAAAAGATGGCAAAGAGTGAAAAGTATGATGCAGTAATATGTTTAGGAGCAGTTATAAAAGGTTCAACACCTCATTTTGATTATGTTTGTGCAGAAGCTTCAAAGGGAATTGCTTCAGTTTCATTAGCTACTGAAAAGCCAGTTATTTTTGGAGTTTTAACTACAGACACAATTGAACAAGCTATAGAAAGAGCTGGTACTAAGGCAGGTAATAAAGGTTATGATGCTGCAGTAACTGCTATTGAAATGGCGAACTTATTAAAGCAATTTTAGAGATAAAAAGAATTTTTAATATTATGGATAAAGTTAAAAATACTAATTCAAAAGAATTTAAAAATATAAAAAATATAGTCTTTGATTATGATGGAACTCTTCATAATAGTATAAAAATATATGCACCTGCTTTTAGAGAAGCTTATAATTATCTTATAGAATCAGGACAAGCTCCAGCTAAAGAGTTTACTGATAAAGAAATTAGTAAATGGCTAGGATTTAGTAGCATTGATATGTGGAATTCTTTTATGCCTAATTTAAAAGAAGATGAAAAACTTAAATGTAGCAATATTATCGGTTCGAATATGATTAAGCATATTAATGAAAATGAGGCTGAATTATATGAAGGTACAGTAGATGTTCTTAATTATTTAAAGAATAAAGGATATAATTTAATATTTCTAAGTAATTGTAAATTAGAATACATGAATAGACATAAGGAAATATTTAGTTTAGATAAGTATTTTACAGAATTTTATTGTACAGAAGAGTTTGATTTTATTCCTAAATATGAGATATTTAAAATTATAAAAGAGAAATATAATGGGGATTTTTTAATAATTGGAGATAGGTTTGTAGATATAGAAATTTCAATTATTCATAATGAATTGTCTATAGGATGTAATTATGGATTTGGAGAAACTAATGAACTTAAAAATGCAAATTTAATTATTAATTATATAAGCGAATTAACGACATTATTATAATTATAATATGAAAATTTAAACAATAAAAATGATGATATAAATAGAAAAGTGTAATACCTTCTATAAAATATATCATCATTTTTTATAAATTTATATTATTAAAGGATTACGGTTAGTTAAATAATTAGTTGGGCAATATAAAATTATTAGGTTATTTAGTAAATATGTTTTATTAGTATTTCAGTATATTTACTTAGAATAGATCACAAAGGATGAGAAATATATGAAAAATAATAATGAGAAAATACTTAATAATAAAATCGAAAATTTTACTATTATAAAATTAACTTTAATTGCTTTAATTATAGGTTTATCTTCTGGTTTGATGATTGGCTTATTTTTGATTTTACTCAAAAAAGCTATAGATTTAAACTTAAAGTATTATTGCCTTATTTTTATATTACCTATATCAGGTATGTTTATGACATTTTTATATAGTAAATTTGGTGGTAATGCACAGAAAGGAAATAATTTGCTAATTGAAAACATTAATGATAGTGATGAAAAAATTAATTTTATTATGGCTCCTTTAGTTTTTCTCGGAACAATACTTACACATTTATTTGGTGGATCTGTTGGAAGAGAGGGGAGTGGAGTTCAAATTGGGGGCTCTTTTGGTAGCTCATTATCTTATATGTTTAAATGTAATAAAGAAGAAAAGAAAATATTAGTTATTAGTGGAATCTCAGCTGGATTTTCTTCTGTATTTGGAACCCCACTTGCTGGAACAGTTTTTGCATTAGAAGTATCTAACATTGGTTATTTAAAATATAGTGCCATGTTGCCAGCCATAGCTGCGGCTATAGTTGGTGATTATGTAGTTAGAATTTTAAAGGTTAAGCATACTACATTTGATATGATAAAAATAGATACGATATCAATTACAAGTATCTTTAAGATAATAATAATTGCAATTTGTTTTGGACTTGCAAGTAAATTATTTGTTTTTATGACTGGAGTTTTTAAGAAGTATTTAAACAAATATTTTAAAAATAAGTATTTAAAAATATTTGTTGGTGGTTCATTGATGGTTATTGCTACTTTAATTATAGGCAATAGAGTATATAACAATTTAAGTTTAAGTTTATTAACAGGAACATTTACAAAAAATTATAGTAATTTTGCGTTTATAATAAAACTTTTATTAACAACTTTATGTCTAGGAGCTGGATATCAAGGTGGGGAGGTAACTCCACTTTTTGTAATAGGGGCCACTTTAGGATCAACACTTGCAGGCTTTATAGGATTACCACTTGCAGTTTGTTCTGCACTTGGATTAGTAGGGGTGTTTTCAGGAGCAACAAAGACACCACTTGCATCATTTCTAATGTATTTAGAACTTTTTGGTTCAACAAATATAATATTTGCACTATTAGTTTGTATTATAAGTGTATTTGTTTCTGGAAAGAAAGGTATTTATTCATCACAAATTTGGCTTAATGAATAAATAGATAGAAGTATTTATTAAGATAAAATAGCCTTAAATAAAAAACCTGAATATAATTAAGAGATGCAGCATCATTAGGTGCTGTATTTTATTTAACTTTTTCTTCTAAATTAGTTATAGCTTCAGCATTTTGTTTATAACCATCAAATAAAGCTTCAATTCGAGGTTTTATTTCATTTTCTATAACCATATTAGTTTTACTTACTTCACATTCCATTTTATCTAGTCTAGAATTTACTGCTAAAAATCCATTTTGCATTTCATTATACATTTTAGTCATTAAATCAAATATTTCCCTATCCATAATAAAGCTCCTTTTAAAATATATTTTAATTTATATGGTAATATTTGATTATATGTATTACCATTAGCAAAATAAATTAAATTAAATAGTAGAATTTAATTATAAATCAACAATTGTTATATTAAAACAAGTAAATTATAGGAATTACACTTTAAGTATTCAAACTTTGAAATAAATATATTCAAATTAATCACTAAAATACTATTTATATAGTTTAAATGCTATTATCACTTTTAAACTTGGAGAATAAGATATAATGAAACTAATTTTTAAGGAAGTATTATGAGAAAAGAAGTAATAATTGATATAAAAAATGCTAATATTACAGGAAATAGTTGTGATGAAACTATAATATTAAAGGGTGATTACTTACATGAAGATAACAATTATGTAGATAGTGCTAAACTGATAATAAAGAATGAAGAAAATGGAGAAATAAAGGAATGTCCTATTAGTGTAGGTGGATATAACCTTAAAATTTTTACTTGTCATATTACTAGTACAAAAAAAGAAGATATTCTTCTTTATGGAGAAACAGGTGGAACAGGAGGATATGCTATTGCAATAGTATATAAATATGAGGATGGAGAGCTTAAAGAAATTTTTAATGGCGAACATTTCTCAGAGAAATATTGCTGTGTAGGAAAATATTTAGAAAACAAAAAGATAGAAATTGTATGTAAGTATTACGAAAAGAAATATATACTAGATATTTGTAATATTAACAAAAGATATTTAAATGAAATTTATAATAGGGATGGAAAGGTAATAACTAATGAAGATCCAACAGTATCTTATATAAATAAGATTAATCTAATAAAAACTTTAGATAGTGATTTAATGAAGTTAGAGCTCTATTCAAGGATAATAGGAGTAAATAATAGCAACACATTAGGCGTTATTAAAACACTTATATCTCTTGAAGATGAAAAAGTAGAAATTTTAGAGCAATGTGCAGTAACTTATGGAGAAAGTATTTCAGTACTTCATAGGGGCATAGATAGAAAAGAAGAAATATTAAATCAATTACCTGAAGATGCAACTCTTATTAATTTAAATAAGTTTGGTGGAAATAATGGTTTAATAGAAATTGATATTGATGGAGATGGAAACAATGAGATTCTTTGTGGTTATAAATCAAAGGGAAATCAATATTTATCAGCTTTTAGAGAAATAAACGGTATATTAAAACAATTAGATTCAATTGGTGGAGAAGGTTATGATATTTCAGATTTAGTAATAACTCCACTTAAAGTTAAGAGTACTAATAATATACTAGTTGGATGGAGAATAGGATCAATTTGGTCAGTACTTGATATATTAGATTTTAAAAATGACAAATTTAATAAACTACTTAAGGGAGAAAAAATAAATTATTCAAAAATTGAAGTTATAGAATCAGACTCTAGAAAGGGAGGGGAAAAGACCTTAGCTTTATGGAGTCATGAAGTGGGTGAGGCATATAATATTCAATTGTATGCTTTCAGAGGAGAAAATTTCCAAAAGACTTTTAGGAGTGATAGAGGATATTTTGAAAAAGTTGAAGATTATTATAAAGATCTTATTAGTAGGACAAGGGAAACTCCACAGTATTTGTATTATTTAATAGATGCACAATATAGGGCAGGAAATAAAAGAGAAGCTATGGAAAATGTAAATAAAGCAATTAAATCTAATAAACCTTATCCTTCTTTAGAAGAGTTAAAGAGATTAAGAAAAAGAATTGCAAGTATGAGGTAAAAGTTAATTGTATAACTAATAACTTAAAATTGCTAATTACTCTTATGTTTTTATAAATGCATCTAATAAAATTTACTATGTTTATTAGATGCATTTATTACATTTTTAAAATTAAATATAGTAAACAATATTTATCATTTTAATAATTATTTTATAAGGGGTAAGTGGTACCTTAAAATCTTCTAGAAGTCAAAATATACTGTAATTTAAATATCAAGAATATAGTTATATTTTTAATATTTATGCATATACATAATCATCAATATATAGAGGTGATATTATGTATATTTATAGAATTATCTTAGATGGTCTAATTTTATCATTTTTAATGGCAGTAACCATTATAAGTATTTTAAGGCTTAATCCAAGATATGAAATGAAAAGTTATCCTAAGGAAATATTAAATGAAGTAGAACCTCAAACAGAAGAAGAAAAGCAAGGCTTTTTAAGAATAGCGCTACCTATGATGATTTTGATATTTATATTTTTAGTAGATAGAGTAAGAAGTGCTTATCTTAATTCATATGTTACATATGCACTATTATTTTTGCATACTTTTTTTATTTTAATGATTTGGAATACAATTGATCTTTTATTTATGGATTGGCTATTGTTTTGTACAATAACCCCTAATTTTATTATATTGCCAGGTACAAAAGGGAATAAAGAATATAAAAATTATAAGTATCATTTTATTAGCTTTTTAAAAGGAATAGTAATTTCAGCTTTTTGTTCGTTAGCTATAGCAGCAATTGTAATGATAATATAGAAAAATATGATAATTTTAAAGGCAGCCTTATTTAAAAAATTAATTTCATAAAATATTTTGTCGCAATAAAAAAGAATAAAAAGTATTTCTTATATGTAATATAGTATTAATAATACTATATTGGGGGGATTAATTTGTCTTCAGATCTTAAGGAAGTAAAAAGATTGAAAGAAGTATTATGTAGAAAAAAAGTATCTCAAATAAAAAAGAAATATCATAAAGCTGAAAAGAAAGTATGTAAAAAGATATTTGAAGATTATAATTATAAAGATTATGATTTTTTGCTTAAAAGTAGATTTATAGAGTTTAGAAAGAGATACTTTAGTAAACTTTATAAGAATGTTAATGATTTAGTTAATAATTACATTGGAAGTTTAGAAGGTGAAATGCAAGAATATATTGATGAAATAGAGAGAAATAGAAGTTTTGAAGTTATAGCTTTAGTAAAGAGTATTTTAGATAGAAATTGTATACTATGGGCATTGTTTGATGATTATATTGAATGTAAGAAAAAATGTATTTGTCCAGAAGTTATTAGTCTTATTGTATGTGAAGAACATAAAAGTGCAGCTTTAAATATTTTTAATGTTTTAGGAGTCAGAGATAATGAAGGCATATATGATATTAATAGTGTAAAAATTAGGCTTTGTTTTGCTTTTACTATTGATGATAATATGTATAACTTAACTAATGATAATATAAGATATTGTCCTGTTGAAGATGAAGAATTACCAATATTAAAAGTCTATTAATACATTGATTATAAATGATAAATTTCAAGGTAAAGGATATTTGATTCAATTTATCTGTAAGAAAATAAAACATATTAAGAAATTAACTAAAAATATTTAGTGAATGAAAAAACTGCGATTAATTTTTATATCGCAGTTTTTACTTTAGAAAAAGTAAATTTATTTATATATTTAAAGAATAATATTATATAGTATAAAAATTAGAATAAATACTTAATATATACAAAATATGAAAATGTGTTAAAATAATAAAGTTATACTAAAACTTTTAATAGGAGACATAACTATGATTAATATATCAAGGATACTAATATATATATTACAAGGATGTTCAGGTGCAGTTGCAGGGTATATTACAAATAAATATGCAGTAAGCATGCTATTTAAGGAATACATACCCTTTAAGATAGGAAATAAAGTAATACTTAATTATAAAGTTGGAGGAGTTATAAAAAATAGAAAAAAAGAATTTGTTGAGGAAATAAGTTCTCTAGTTGAAAGAGATATAATAAATGGTAAATCTTTAAAGGAAAGCTTAGCGAGCGATAAGGTAAGAAAAGAGATAACAAATATCTTTAATACTTTCTTAAATAAAGCATTAAGTGAAGCCTTTAATGATAAGACTTTAAGTAAATTAAAAGGATTTAATAATAGTATAGAAAATATAAGAGTATTTACTAATGAAAATTCTGAAGAAATATTAACTGGACTTTTACAAAAGTGTGCTGAAAATATTGATTTAAATAAACTGTTATCACAAAAACAAATTGAATCTGTAAGTGAAAATTTATATAAATTAATATCTGAAGGAATAAATGAAAATAGTAGTATTTTAAATACTATAGATAACATATATAATGAGAGTTCTAATATTAAGGTTAATGATTTAATTAGTGATAATACTATTAGAATTATTAAGGAAAATATAAATTACATAATTACAGATATTATCGAAGAGTATTTTAGTAATGATGAAAATATAATAGACTTAACAAAGAAGTTAATTGATTTAAGTGAAATAGTAGAAGTAATAGATAGCCTTCAAGTTAAATTAAAAGAGAAAGTTTTAGAAGATTTTATTGATGATAAAGAAATTGAAGCTTTTGGAATAGAAATTAGCAATTATTTATGTAAGTACTTAAAGTCTAATGAAGGAATTAAGCTTACAAGTGATATTATTAAAGAGTTTATTGAAATAATTAAAGAAATAGATCTTTCACTTTATGATATTATGCCAAATGAAATAGGGGAAAGGCTAACAAACTTTATCAATGAAAAGCTTCCTATATTTTTACCTTATATAAGTGAATGGATATTAGCTAATAAAGATGAATTTGATAATATAATTGAGCAATCCATAGATGAAGGTATTGAAAATATGGATGCTAGCATTAAAAGACTTATAGTATCATTAGTTAGAGAACATTTCTTAGATGATATTAGTACTAAAAATGAAGTTATAAACAAAATAGTTAATTTTATTGAAGCTTATAAATTAGATAATAGTGAAGCTAAAAAATTAAGTACTGGTATAGTTAAGTATTTAAAGAATACAAAAATTAAAGATATTGTTATAGCATTAGAAAATAATAATATTTTAAATGATAATATTATTAATAAAGTAAGTGAATTTGTTATTAATGAACTTTCTAATAATGGTACTAACTTAGTAAATCAATTATTAGTAATGCAAAAAAATAAAAAGATTGGTGATTTTGTAACTGTTGATTTTAAAGAACTTTTCAATAAAAAAGGATTAGAAATTATAAGTGGCTTTGTACTAAATAAAAAAGAAAGCTTTAAAGATATTATTTTAAAATTTACTTCAAGCAAAATTAATTCAAAAATAGATAGTATTAAGGATAAGTCTATTAAAGATATTATTCCAGATAAACTTATTAAAAATATAAAAGATAGTAGTAATGAAAAAATAAAAGGATTGTTAATAAGCAATGAATTAGCTTTAAAGGAGTATTTAAGTAATGAAATACAAAGAGAAATAAATAAAATTGATTTAAGTAATGTTATTGAAAAGAATAATTCTAATATAATCGAAAGTATAAAAAGTAAACTTTTAGATTTTGAAGACTTTATCTTTGATAAATGTAATGATATTAAAATAGCAGATATTATTTCTAAATTTAATAAGGATGATAAGAGAATTGCCAGTATTAGCAATGAAGCAGCTATATATCTTGAGAATAATTTAGAAGATTTATTAAAAGGGAAAATTAAAACTATAGTTTACGATAATTTAATTAAACTTAATGAAGATGAAATTTGTGATTTAGCTCAAAAGTTTATGGGAACTGAATTACAGCCACTTTCAATATTTGGAGGAGTACTTGGATTAATTGGTGGTCTTATATTTGGATTGTTTTCAAACAATATAAGCTTATTTGGAACTTATAATAATATATATCAGTTATTAGGTTCAATACTTCTTATGGGATTAATAGGTGTATTTACAAATGTAATTGCAATTGCAATGTTATTTAGACCATATAAAAAGAATAAATTCCTTGCCAAAATACCATTTTTAAAGCAATTTTCTTTAGGATATATTCCAGCTCATAAATCTGATTTAGCAAATGGAATTGGTAGTGTAATTGATAACGAAATATTAAATGGTATAAAAATACAAGAGTTATTTAAAAGTAAAAAGGAAACGATGAATAGCTCACTTGTTAATTTAATTTCAAATAGCAATTATAAATATTTACATGATTCACTTGTAAAAAATAAGAAGTTTGTTTGTAGGTATTTTTATAATAAACTAATTAAAGCTTCAAAGGATAATAATGAAAATATTAGCCAGATTTTAAGTGATGAAATATTAAATATAAAAACAGATAGGATAATTAATATCATAGGAAAAGATTATATAGATTCTACTAATATAAATAGAAAGGATACTTTATATAATAAAATCGGATGTGTAGTTAAAAAGCAAAGAGATTTATTAAATAAATATTTATTAACATACTTAGAAAAAAATATAAATTCTGATAAAAGGATAGTTAACTTATTACCAGAATCATTACTAAATGGAATTGAAGATATATTAGATAACTTAATAAAAAATAAGACACAAGAATTATTAAAGGAGAGTGTTATTAAAGATATTATAATAAGTAGTGATGCTGCTTATAGTACTTTAACAAATAAAAGCTTACAAAATGTATTTGATAATAGCAAAATTGAAGCTTTAAAACAAGTATCTTTTAATAAAATAGAAGGCTTTATTTATATAGATTTAAGATATATTTTAAGTTGTAAAATCAAAGAAATCTTAACAGAAGAGTTAAGTGATGAAAAAACTATTGAATCTATGTTTAATGGTAACATTAAAAAGTTAATTGATAATAATTTAAGTAAGATAAGTGATTTCATAATTATTAAGTTAACAGATATTATAGCAGAAAAGGAAAACTATATTGGAGATTTTGTTAAGCAAAACATAAATTCAAGATTAAATTTCCTTCAAAAAATGGGTTATGCTATGGCTGGTGGAGATAGAATAGTTGATAATTGTGTAAATGTTGCTGTTAATAAAAATTTACCATTATTTATTAGCAAAAAGGTAAATGAAATAGAAGCTATTGTAGGTAATAGTCTAAATACTATTATTTATCCAGTAAAATTAAGTGATTTAAATATTGGAATTAATGAAATAAATAGTAGTGATTTAATTTATAATATATTTGAAGGATTAGCAAATGATAAAAAATTAAATAAAGCTATTAATATAATCAATGATGAATTAGTTGATAAAATTAAAGAGCTAAAAATAGCTTCCCTATTACTACCTTTAAATTTAGATAATCCTGAAAAACTATACTTAAAGTTTAAGAATGAAATAAAATTTGGTAGGAATGAAGTAATAGATAATATTAATAAAAATAGCAAATCTTTAGTGAAGTATAGTAAAGAATTATTTAAAGATAATTTAAAACCTACTATAGAAAATATAACTTTACAGCAGGTATTTAATAATTTAACGGAAAATGATATTAAATATATTTCAGAAAAAGCTATTAACTTACTTTTAAACAGTGAAGCTTTAAATGATGGAGTTGTTAATACACTTAAAGAAATATATTGCAAATCATTTAAAAATAAAGATATATCTATTATTTTAAATGATGAATTGTTAACAAAAGATATTAAAGAAGTTATGTATAATGTTTTAATAAATACAGAAATTCAAAATGAATTATTATTAGCAATTGAAAATATATTTGATAAGTTATCTAAAGAAAACTTTAATATTTTAGATATAGAGCTTAAAGATGATATTAATAAAATAGTTTCTGAAGCAATATTAAATGTTCTTATTATTCATACAAAAGCAATACTAGAAAGCTTAGAGCTTAAAGATATAACCTATAAGCAAATTGAAAAAATGGATTCTAAAGAAATAAATGATTTATTTGACTCCTTTGCTGGTGAATATTTTAAAAAACTATATGGCTATGGTATGGTTGGAGCAGTATTTGGAATAAATTTATGGATTCCTATTATATGGGCTATTATTGAATATATTAGAGGGAAAAAGAATCTTAATTAAACTAAGTTATCCTAAAAATCAAGTTATAAATAAATTAAAAATTTATAACTTGATTTTTATAAATATATTGTTAATAGCTTTATAATTTTTATAGCTAAATAAACTTATTATCTGGTTGTTAAATTAATATAAAGTATTGATTATTTTAAAGGAGTATTAAATTAAAAAAATAATTAATAGTTAAACAAAAGGTGGAATGAAAAATGGAGTTTAGAAAAACAATTAAAACAGATATAGATAGTGTAATGAATATTATTAGACAAGCCCAGGAGTATTTTAAGATACAGGGAATTAACCAATGGCAAGACAATTATCCTAATCCGGATGTAATTAATAGTGATATTGCTAAGGGAGAAAGCTACGTATTATTAAAAGATGATAATATTGTAGCTACTGCCGCCATTTCTTTTGATGGGGAAAAGACATACGAATCTATTTATGAAGGTAAATGGATTACTAACAATAAATTTGCAGTTATTCATAGAATAGCTGTTGACAATAATTATAAAGGATTAGGATTATCATCAAAAATTATTAAATACGTTGAAGAGCTTTGCTTAAATAAAGATGTTTATAGTATAAAGATAGATACACATGAAGAAAATATTTCTATGCAAAAATTACTTGAGAAAAATGACTTTAAATATTGTGGAATAATCTATTTAGCAGATAAAAGTAAAAGAGTTGCTTTTGAGAAGGTGTTAAATAAAAATAGCAAATAATAGATTAATTGTTTTAGTATAATACAAATTAATCAAGGAGCTTGTTTAAAAATAACCTATAAGTTAATACTTATAAAAGAGTATTAACTTATAGGTTATTTTTATAATATTACCTTTTTATATAAAGCCATATTTAAATTTAATATAAATAATGAATATTATGTATAGTTGATAAATATATTTATAATAATTTACTAGTTAGGGGGAGTATAATAATTGAAAATTAGTGATGAAATAAAAGAGCATAGCATTTCTGAACATATAGGGCAAAAAGAAGATTACTATGAATATATAAAAGAATCTAAAGAAGAGCTTGTTGAAGAAATTACAAAAAGAATTATAAGTGAAATTAAAAGAGAAAAAAATAATGTAATAAATAATATATATGTTAAGGAAATAGAAGAAGAGGAGGAAGAAGAAGAAGTCATTGATAATAAAATACAATGGGCTCCAATTATAGTTGTTATATTAATAGGAATGTTTTTTTTATTTATATTAGTTTATTTTACTTCTAATAGTGAAATTTCAGATAATAGTAAAGTATTAACTGAAAGTGCAGAAGAAAAAGTAGTTTTAGTAACTCCTATTACTGACTCAATAGAAGAAAATGAAGAATTAAGAGAAAGTATGGAAAAAAATGAAGTTAAACATTCTAATGTAATAGAAAGTTTATTTTCATTTACTAATAATTCTACTGATATTCAGTCAATAGATTTTAAAGCTTTTGAAAAGTCAGTTAAAAAAAGTATAATTGATATACTTGATAAAGTAAAAGAATCATTAGAATAAAAAGAGCTGAAATCAGCTCTTTTTACTATGAGGCAATTATATTTTCATTAGTAGATAATTTCTCTTTTCTATTTTGCCAATAAAAATATCCGAAACAAATTATAATTGAAACAAAGGTAGAGATTGGTGCTGCTAACCCCAACTCATAAAGGGTAGCTCCATCAATTCTGCTTATAAAATAGGTTAACGGAATTCTAAACCCAAAAGTAGCAATTAAACTATGAATAAGAGAAATTGTTGATTTTCCTTGTCCACTAAAATATCCATTCATACAAAATACGAAGCTTACCATAATACAATCAATAGAAAAAGATTTTAAATATTCTCCTGCAACTTTTACAACATTGATATCATTTGAGAAAATTGAAGTTAGTGTTTCGGGATATAGTTGAGAATATATCATTGCTAAAACCCCAAATATCAAAGAATAAATTATTCCATAACGAAGAACCGTCTTAGCTCTCTTAATTTCTCCAGCGCCAATATTTTGTGCCGTCATTGCAGAAACAGTAGAACCAAAAGCTGTAGGAGGAAGCATTGCAAATATAATAATCTTTTCAACTACCCCAACAGCAGCTGAAGCAACTAATCCCATTGTATTTATTACAGCTGTAATAATTAAAAATGATATATTAACTAAAGCATCCTGTAGAGCTAGTGGAAATCCTACTATTAATATATATTTAACAGACTCCTTGTCCAATTTAAAATGTTTTTTGTTTATTTCAAAAGAAAATCCTTTCTTAATCATATAAATTAAAGAAATTATAAAGCTTATTGCTTGTGATGAAATAGTAGCTATTGCTGCTCCAATTGCTCCAAATTTTAATACACCAACTAAAACAACGTCAACAATTATATTTACTATACAAGCTATTAATACAAAGTATACTGGGGTCTTTGAATCGCCTAATCCTCTAAATATACCACTTACAGCATTGTAACCAATAATAAAAGGAATGCCTAATGAACAAATTATAATATATTGTCTTGTAAAGCTAATAGCTTCTAGTGGTGTATGCATTAGAGAAATAGCAGAATTTGTTGCTAAAAACATTAATGGCGTTAATATTATTGCAAATAGTATAAATAGAATACTTAATGATCCGATAGCTTTTGCTGTTCCTTCAGCATTCTTTTCTCCTATACGTCTACCAATTAATACTGTTCCACCCATTGAAATACCTAAAATTATACCAGTTATAGTTTGCATTACCTGACTACCAATAGCTACAGCTGAAACTGCAGCCGAATCTGAGAATTGACCAACAACAAATAAGTCGGCAGCTCCATATAATGCTTGTAATAAGCTTGCAAATAAAACTGGGATTGCAAATTTTAATAGTGTTGTACTGATTTTACCTTTCGTTAAATTACTCATAGTTAATATCCTCCTATAAATATTTAATTTTGTGTATATAATATTTTTTTCTTTAAAACAAAAAAGCTGGATAAGCTAGTAAGCTTTCGCTTACCATCTTATCCAGCGCAAATTTCTTAAAGAAAATTATTACACCCTCCGATGAACGATTATATTGTACAGATATAGGTAAATTTAGTCAAGAATTATTTTTTAATACCAAACAATATTAGCTACTTTTTCTAGTTCTTCTTTTGAAAAAATATCAGTTAAACATCGGTATTCTTTTGCTGAAACACCTGCTGTTTTATAATACATATCACATCCTAAAAGATTTGAGATTTTCATTTAGTAGATAATTCGTCTGAAATAAATATATATCAAAAAACTTTTAGTAAGAAATTGCTAGAAGGCTTTTGTTATAAAAAATAGTTTTATATTTAAATATAGAATATATGTTCAAAATGTAGTATAAAATTAGTATAAGGTAAAACTCATATGAATGGAGTGAAAATATGATATTAAATGCTAAGCAAAAGGAAGTCGTTAATGAGCTTGATAAGAATATTCTTTTATTAGCTTCTGCAGGAACAGGTAAAACTGATGTATTATCAAAAAGGATAGCTAATATTATTAATCAAGGAAAAGCTAAATCTTCAGAAATACTTTGTATAACCTTTACTAATAAGGCCTGTAGAGAAATGCAAGATAGAATTGAAACCGTAGTAGGGGCTAATGCTAAGGATATTAGTATTAAAACCTTTCATAGCTTTTGCTTTGATGTAATTAAAGAACAAGCAAAAAAAAGAACTGATATATTTACAGACTTTTTAATTTTTGATGAAGAAGATTGTAAGGAGCTTATAGCTACTTGTAATTATTTTGATTACCCAGTAAAGGGATTAAAGTCATTTATAGATATGGTTAAAAGCGAAAGAGCAAGACTTAATATTTATACTGATGATTATAATGAAGATATAAAAAAAGTTATAGATGATATTTTCCACCACAAAGAAGAAGCTATAGATCAAATGTGTAAGGAAAATAGAATTATTAACTTTGATATGAAAGATTATCTTAAAGATAGAGGACATGAATTAATAAAAACATATAATGCATTACTTCACAATAATCATGGCTTAGATTTTAATGATTTAATAGAAAATGCTCAAGTTATTTTTAGTGATGAAGCTGTAGTAAAGTCACTTTCTGAAAAATATAAGTATATAAATATAGATGAGGTTCAAGATACTAGTACACTTGAATATTCAATAATAGAAAAAATCTTTAATAAAAATAATATATTATTATGTGGAGATATGTTCCAAACTATATATGAATGGAGAGGTTCTAATCCAGATACTATATTTAATCTGTATACCTCTAAGTATTCACCTAATAAAATAGTATTTAACAAAAATTATAGAGCTACAAAAAATTTAACTAATGCATCTTTAGCTTTTTTAAACAATGCATTTAAAGAAAAAGCTAGCACAATATATGAAGAAGGTATAATTTCAGAGTCACCTATAGATGGAGATAAAATAGCTTTTGCTGTAAGAGACGGGATTTTTCCAGAGAGTAAGTTTATTGTTGATGAAATAAATAAGTTAATTCAAGGTGGAAATGATATTTCTAAGACATGTATATTAACTAGAGACAATAGTTATAATATTGCATTAAGTAAAGCATTAAGTAATTTAGGCAATTCTACCTATCAATTTATATTGGTAGATCAATATAAATTTTTTAGAAGACAAGAAATTAAAGATATTATAGCTTTTCTTAAATTAATAGCTAATAGAAATGATTCTTTAAGTCTTAGTAGAATTATAGAGAGATTACCAACTGGTATAGGTGAAGTTACATTAAGTGATATAGCATCTAATAAATATAAAGAAATAGGAATTAGATTATCTGATTATATTGATCCAAATGTTATAAAGTATGGTGAAAGATATGCATTACTTATAAATGAACTTGAAAATAATAATGTTGTTATATTTGATGTTGAAAGCACAGGAGTAGATGTAACTGAAGATGAAATAATCCAAATAGCAGCTATAAAGATTGATAATAAAGGAAAAGTTATAGAAAAGTTTGAAAGATTTTTAAAAAATAATAAATCTGTTAAGTCTTCTGAATTTGTTCATGGATTTTCAGACGAATTTTTAAGAATTAATGGAGAGGATAAAATCTCTGTTTTTAATGACTTTTTAGAATTTAGTAAAGATACTATAATAGTAGGTCATAATGTTCAGTATGATATAAGCATTTTAACAAGTGAACTTGAAAGACTTAAAATGGCTAAACCTATGTTTAAAGGTGTATTTGATACATTAGATATATATAGACGATTTTATCCTAATGCTATAAATCATAAGCTTGAAACTTTAAGTAGAATATTTGACACAAGTCATAAGCCATCACATAATGCAATGGATGATATACTTGCAACAGGAGAGTTATTAGTTTATGCAGTTAATAAATATTTAAAACCAACTTCAATGGAAAGAATGGCTTTTATGAGTAAATATTTAAAGAGCTTTAATGATATAACTAATAAGCTAAATTCTTTATTTGAATCATCAGAAAATATGAGGGCTTATGAAATTATACCTTATATTATAAATGATTTAGGAGTTAAAAACTTATATAAAGGTGAAGGCGGAGTAGAAAAGCTAGAAAGATTAAGAGATTTCTATTCATTACTAAAAGATTTAGATATTCCTGAAAAGAGCAATAGAAATTCTTTATTAGATGTGATAAAAATGACAGGACTATCTAATGGCGAATTAGAAGAATTAATAATTAAACGAAGTAAAAAACCTAGAATCCCTATAATTACAGTTCATCAATCAAAAGGATTAGAATTTGAAAATGTATTTTTAGCAGGAATGCAGGAGGAAACATTCCCTTCATATGGAGCTGTTAAAAGTGGAAGAATGGACGAAGATAAAAGGACTTTTTATGTTGCTATGACAAGAGCAAAGAAGAGGCTCTATATAACATCAAATACTAAAGGTTTATATGGGTATAGAAAAGATGTTAGTAGATTTGTAAAACTTATACCAAGTAAGTATATTGAAATTAAATAATTTTTATTTAAAATATTTATTGATAAAATACCAATATAGGGTTATACTGTAAAAGTAAAATTTATATACTCAGAATAATTCTGAGAGAGGTTCGTAACCATCCCTCTATAAAAAACTAGGACCCTAATAACTTTTTAATATTTTAAAAGTTTATTAGATTAATTTTATTGCATAAATTACAATGAAATATAAACTAGATTTTAATATATGAGGGAGCCATGTCATTTGATAAGGCTCCCTTTATTTTGTGATGGAATGAACTTTTAAGTTTATTCCATTTTTTTATTTTCTGAATGTAAATTTTATCTTCGTTATACTGTGTTAGATAGTAATATTCAGTCTAATACATACACCTATTAATTAAAGGAGAGAGTAAAAATGAAAAAGAAAGTAATAATTGATTGTGATCCTGGAATTGATGATTCATTAGCTTTAATTTTAGCATTAAATTCACCAGAAATAGAAGTTATAGGTATTACTACAGTTTCAGGAAATGTTAAATCAGATCAAGGTGCAAAAAATGCACTAAAGGTCTTAAAGCTTATGAACAGAGAAGCTATTCCAGTATACATAGGTGAGGAATTCCCACTAATAAGAGAACTTATTACAGCACAAGATACTCATGGTGAAGATGGTCTTGGTGAAACTAATTATGCTGAAGCCAATGTTAAAATACATTATGGTGGTGTGGACTTTATTTTAGAAAATGCTAAAAAAGGTGATTTAAGCATAATTGCTTTAGGTCCATTAACGAACTTAGCAAAAGCTATAGAGAAAGATGAACTTAGTTTTAATATGATAAATGAAATAGTTTCTATGGGTGGGGCTTTTAAATCACATGGTAACTGTTCACAAGTTGCTGAATTTAATTATTGGGTTGATCCTCATGGGGTAAAAGAAATATTTTATAAAAGCAAAGTACCTTTTTCAATGGTTTGCTTAGATGTAACTAGAGAAATAGTACTAACACCTAATCTTATAGAACTTATAAAACAAATAGGTGGGGATGTAGCTAATTTTATTGTAGATGTAACTAGATTTTATGTTGATTTCCATTGGAAACAAGAAAAAACTTTAGGATGTGTAATAAATGATCCATTAGCTGTAGCTTATTTCATAGATAGGAGCATTTGTGAAGGCTTTACTTCTTACTTAGATATAGTTACAGATGGTATTGCTATAGGCCAAACTTTAGTTGATATAGGTGAATTTTATAAAAAAGAGCATAATGGGCTTGTATTAACAAAAGTAAATTCAGATAAATTTATGAAAATGTTCTTAGAAAGAATATTTCCAGATAATAAAGAGGATATTGAAATAGTACTTAACAATCCTAGGTACGGAGTAAATAACTTTCGATAAATCTTATATATTAATAATCAATTGTAAATAATTAGGGGGATTTTATATGAATAGAAATAATACTTTTAAAATTACATTTATGTCAATAGCCGTAGTAATAAATATTGTTGGAGCTTTTGTTGCAACATCATTAAAATTACCAATATTTATTGATACCATAGGAACTTTTTTATCAGCATTTTTATTTGGTCCTATAGGGGGTGTATTAACTGGGCTTGTAACATCATTAATTAATGGGCTTACTTTTGACCCGTATTCACTATATTTTATGCCAGTTCAAATAATAATTGGTTTTATGGCAGGTCTTTGTTATAGAAAAAATTTATTTAAAGGTAAAGCAATAGTTTTAGGAATTGTAATTGTAACTGTAATAGGATCATTTGTAGCATCTTTAATTTCTGCTTTTGTTTTTGGAGGAATAACATCTTCAGGTACTTCTTTTATAATAATGTATTTAAAAGAAGCAGGAATAAATATAGTAGCAAGTATATTTTCTACACAAATTTTATTTGATTTACTAGATAAATCTATTACAGTTTGCCTTGTATTAACATTAATAAAAGCTTTTCCATCTAAAATTATAGGAGCTGTAAAGAATGTAGAATAAGCTTTAATAAAAATAACCAGTAGAAGCTTAATATGCTTATTTTATAGCAAATAGTTAAATGTAGCTATAAATTTAGAAGTTTAGCTTACTGGTTATTTTTATATTATAAATTCATCAAGAACTTTTCCTTTAAGGTTAATTGCGGATATTTTAATAAATGTAGAATTTAAATCTACAACAACAAAATGATATACAGCAATAGGAGGTATAATGACGCCACTTTTACTACTATATTTATTTTTAAGCTTTTCACCACCCCCGCCTGAAATAATTTGATAAATACTATTTTTATTATTTATAATACGTCTTGAATAATTATGCTCATGTGAGGAAAAGACTACTTTTATATTGTATTCATCAACTATTGACCAAAACTCATCTCTGTATTTAGGATATAAATCTAAACAATGTCCAAGATGAGCTCCAGTAGGAAAAGCTGGCGAATGAACAAAAACTAACTTTCTTTTATTGTTTTCTGCACAAGATTCTTTAAACCATTTTAGTTGATTATTAGTAATTCTATGAATTTCACCGTAATGAAAGGAATTAAGAACTATTAGTCTGCATTCGGGAAAGTCCATATAATAGACAGTTTTATTATATCCTTCTAAATAATTAGTGACTTTAAGATCAGCATAGCATTTGCTAAATAACTGTTCTAAAGTTTCATCAGATGGGTTAATATTAACTTCATGATTGCCTACTATTGGAATTAGGGGCTTATTGGGATAATAACTAGCAACTATGTTTCTAAAGTCATTAATTTGAGTTAATAGAATATTGGGGTTATCACCTCCCGCTATGGAATCTCCTAAAACAATAACAAAATCGGGCTTAGGATTAAGTCTACTGCTTTCGTTTAAAATGGAATTTAATATTTTTTTGTTTATACCATTTTCTTTACCTTTTGAATCTCCAAAAACAATAAATCTCATTATTTCTCCTTATTTAAAGTATTAATCCACTTGTTAAAAATATCAGGTCGTACAATTTTAACAAAACTTAAAAATTGATTTTTATAACCAAAAGAATTTAACCCATTAATGATTAAGGATGGATATACGACAGTCTTTTTCATAGCTCTAGCTGTATCTATAAGTCTTAATTCTTCATCATCAGTTATAAAAATGTGAAATAATGCAGTATCTAATCTTGAAAAACCTACTTTTGACATAGCTTCATATAACTCTAATATTTTATTAGCAAGTGCTGGTGTAAGTGAATTATTTAATAAATATTTATCAAATTCAATGCCTGTTATTAATTCTCTTATAATATAATTTTCACCGTAGCTATAAAGCTTAGGAAAGTGGTTGTTATTTTGTGACATAAGTAATGTATCTATTTCATTTTCACAATAAGTTCTTTTTTTAAAAACTTTAATACACTTTTTTTCATCAATTTTATAAACTTTTCCTTGTGTACCTGTTCCTAATAATTGTAATTCATTTATATTTATACCTTCATATAATTTCATTTATCACCATAAAAAATTAATAATAATACTATATGTTTTTAGATATTACGAAGTACCATTTTATTAATAAATATGAATTAAAAAGCCTTTCTATTTTTTATAGTAAAATTTGATGTATTTGGATATTTATATTACTATTATTAGTAAAGGAGGGGTAATATAGACATGAAAAAGCTAATAACTACTTTACTATTTTTATTTATATTGATTATTCCACAAAATATCTTTGCAACAAGTAGGGAATATTACATCGATAATTTAGATATTGAAGCCAAAATACTTCAAAATGGGGATGTAGAAGTTAATGAAATATTACAGTACAGGTTTTCAGGACAGTTTAATGGTATATTTAGAAATTTGATTTCTTATGGTTCAGATGGATATATAATAAATGACGTTTCTATTATTGATGAATCTGGCAATACAATAAAAGCTACTGAAGGCTATAATGAAGAAAATAACACATATGAAATTAACGATTTAGGTGGAGAGACACAAATTAAACTTTTTACTAAAAGTAGTGATGAAACAAAAAGTATTAATATTAAATATACCATAAAAGAAGCTGCTAAAAAATATGAAAATTTTTCAGAGTTTTATTGGAACTTTTATACTGTTGAAAATATAGATTCAGTAAAAAGTGGCACTTTGAAAATTTCATTAAAAAACGATAACTTTAATAAAGATAGCTTTTACTATGAACTTTTTGGTGATGGTAAAATTGATTCGAATTATACAGAAGATCTAGTAGAAGTTAATTTTAAAGATTTAACTTCATTAATAGGTATTAAGTTACAATTTCAAAAGGATTATTTAAACATGGTTGATGAAATACCTATAGATATAGATGAAAATAATAATGGGGATTATAGCTCTTATGAAAAGTGTGATATATCTGAGAATAATAATTCTAGTATATTTATAATATTAGGTATCTTAATTTGTGGGGGAGTTGGTGCTTGGTTTATTAATAAATCAAAGTTTGAAAATGAATTAGCAAAATATAGAGAAGAGTATATATTTACAAATAATGAATTTTTAATAGATCCACCATCAGACTTACCTCCTGCTTTAGTTAATTTACTTATAAACGAAAAGTATGTAAATGAAAGCATGTTAAATCCAACATTATTTTATTTAGCTAATAAGGGATATTACAAGTTAGAGGAGAAAACTATTATACTAGATAAAAAAGGCAAAAAAACTAATAAAGAAGATTTAGTATTTACTAGAGTTAATTTGAATACTAATTTAGAATTTGAACACTTAGACTATGTACTGAAATGGTTTGAAAAATACGAGTCAGAAGGAAGTTTTACCTTACAAGAAATAAAAAAAGTAGTTAAATCTGAAAATAAAGCTAAAGAATTTGTTGAAAAATTATCAAAATGGCAAAAAATCGTTATACAAGATGCTGAGAATAGAGGTTTTTATACTGAAATTAGAAATAAAAAAGTGTTAGAAAATAGCTGGTATAATGAAAAGCTTAAATGGCTTAATTATAAAGAATATCTAAAGAAAATAGGTAACACCCATATAGTAAAAATAGATGATAGAATAGGGGATAATTTAATTTATGCTTATGCTTTAGAAATTACTAATAAAGAATTTAAAAATTTAATTGATGCTATAAAAATAGATACTAAAATGAATAATTATGATTTATATTCAAATAATCATTGGTTATATGATAATTATTTCTATTATACAACATTATTTAACGATATTAATGGAACCGCTCATAATGCAGCAAATCCACCTAATAATTCATCAAGTGATTTTGGTGGAATATCAAGTGGTGGAGGCTTTACGGGTGGAGGTGGAGGAGACTCTGGAGCTTTTTAGAAAAATATATAGAATTTTAAATTAATATATAAGGAAGAAGGATTAAATTATGAATTATAACGAACTATTAGAAAATGCAAGGGTTTGTATTGGTGATTATTGTAAAGCATGTATAGAATGTAATGGAAAAGTCTGTAGAAATCAAATTCCTGGACCTGGAGCTAAAGGTGTTGGTGATACAGCAATTCGTAATTATGATAAGTGGAAAGAAATTCGTATAAATATGGATACATTAACTGAAAATAAAAAAGTTGATATGAGTGTAGATTTCTTTGGAAAAAAATTTAAATATCCTTTTTTTGCAGGACCTGTAGGCGCTGTTAATTTACATTATGGTGATAAATATAATGATATGACATATAATAATATTTTAGTATCTACATGTGCAAAAGAAGGAATATTAGCATTTACTGGAGACGGTACAAATCCTGAGGTAATGAAAGCTGCTACAAGTGCTATAAAAAGTGTAGATGGAATTGGTATTCCAACAGTAAAACCTTGGAATATTGATACTATTAAAGAAAAAATACAGTTAGTAAAAGAAAGTAATGCTATTGCAGTAGCCATGGATGTTGATGCAGCTGGACTTCCTTTTTTAAAGAATATGAATCCACCTGCAGGCGCAAAGTCAGTGCAAGAATTAAAAGAAATTATTGAATTTTCAAATCTTCCATTTATAGTAAAAGGTATTATGACTGTAAGCGGTGCATTAAAAGCAAAAGAAGCCGGAGCAGCTGCAATTGTTGTATCTAATCATGGTGGAAGAGTACTAGATCAATGTCCTGCTACAGCAGAGGTATTAGCTGATATTGTAGATGCAGTAAATGGATCTATGAAAGTATTTGTTGATGGTGGAATACGTTCTGGAGTAGATGTATTTAAAGCACTTGCAATTGGAGCTGATGGAGTACTTATTTGTAGAACTTTTGTAACTGCACTTTATGGTGGAGAAGAAGATGGAATAAAAGTATACATTGATAAATTAGCAAATGAATTAGAAGATACAATGGCAATGTGTGGCGCTTATTCTATAGATGAAATTACTAGAGATATGATACGAATATAATTGTAAAAAAAGGTTTTAGCTAAAGATAAGTTAAATTAGTATTTTAATTAATAATAAGTATATAAAAATTAGCAATAGATTTACTAAAGATTGATATACTGAAAAATATTCTTATGCAATAATTGACAGTGTAAGAATAAAGGATTACTATTAAATAGTAATAGTTATTTATTCACATTAATAAATGTTTTTGTAATTAAATTTCATTATTAAATTTAATAGGATATCTAATAGAAAAGATTTAATAATAGTCTAATCTAAAAGAGAGTATATTAGTTTTTATAAATATATTTTTATATTATATATATTTAAATGTAATTCATTAATATAAAGTAATGATATTATATATATACTAATTTTATAAAGTACTAGCTCTCATTTTAGATTATGAGTGCTAGTTTTTTATTTTAAAAAATTAAGTGAAAGATAAAGAGGTTGAGATTTATGAAGAGAATAGCTGTAATAAGTGCAATTTTAGAAAATCCTAAAAAAAATCAAGAAGAATTTAATGGAATTATTTCTGAATTTAGAGGAAGTATACGTGGGAGAATGGGTATTCCATTTGAAGAAGGTATTTCAGTTATAAGTATTACTGTAACTGGTGAACTTGATGAAATTAATAAACTTACAGGAAAACTTGGGAATATTCCAGGAGTACTAGTTAAAACTGCAATTGCTAAAAAAGAACTATAAGGAGAAAAATATGACAGTTAGATATATTATAGACAAACTGTATAATACAAGCTTTGCATCTAGAGAAGAATTAGTATTTTTATTAAATCATTTAACAAAAAAGGATAAGGAATATTTGACTGCAAAAGCTCATGAAGTAAGTTTAAAGAATTATGGAGATAAGGTTTATATTAGAGGGCTTATAGAATTTACAAATTATTGCAAAAGAGACTGCGTATATTGTGGAATAAGAGCTTCAAATAAGTTAGCAGATAGATATCGATTAACTTTAGAAGATATATTGGATTGTGCTGATATTGGTAATAATCTTGGATATAAAACTTATGTACTTCAAGGAGGGGAAGATCCTTATTTTACAGATGAAAGAATGGTAGAGATAATTACTGCTATTAAGAAAAGACATCCTAATAATGCAATTACATTATCTTTAGGTGAACGTTCTTATGAATCTTATAAAATAATGTTTGAAGCAGGAGCTGATAGATATTTATTACGTCATGAAACTGCAAGTAAAAATTTATATGAAAGCCTTCATCCAAAAGCTAGTTTTGAAGAAAGAAGGCAATGTCTTTATAATTTACGAGAAATAGGTTATCAAGTTGGTTCAGGTTTTATGGTTGGTCTTCCAAAACAAAGCAATGAGGATTTAGTAGAAGATCTTATGTTTATAAAAGAGTTAAAACCACATATGTGTGGAATAGGGCCTTTTATCCCACATAAAGATACTCCATTATCAATGGAAATTGGAGGGTCAGTAGAAAAAACTACTACCATGATGTCTTTAATTAGACTTATGAACCCTAAGATTTTACTACCTTCAACTACAGCTTTAGGAAGTATTGATCCACTTGGTAGAGAAAAAGGTCTTAAAGCTGGTGGTAATGTAGTTATGCCAAATCTTTCTCCAACAACTGTAAGAGAAAAGTATTCTTTGTATAATGGTAAGATATGTACCGGTGATGAAGCAGCTGAATGTAGAATGTGTATTGAAAATAGAATTAATAAAGCAGGCTTTACATTAGAGATTTCTAGAGGTGATAGCTTAGTTTTGAAAGATGATAATAGAACTGAAGAATTAGAAAAATATAAAAATATAAGTAAGGTAGATAATTTAACTTTTAAATTTTAAATGTTACCGGATTTTATGATAGATTTAAATTTTTATATTAATATTATTTAAATGAATTTATGGGAGGAAAGAATATGTTTATTAATCATGAAGAGATATATAAATTATTAGAAGAAGGTAAAAATTCCTCTAAAGAAGAAGTAGTTGATATATTAAAGAAAGCAAGAGAAAAAAGAGGTATTTCTCATAAAGATATTGCTACGTTATTACAGTTAGATGATAAAGAATTATTAGATGAAATGTTTAAAGTTGCTGGAGAGATTAAAGAGTCTATTTATGGTAAAAGAGTAGTTTTATTTGCTCCACTTTATATAAGTGATTATTGTGTAAATAATTGTGTTTATTGTGGTTATAAAAAATGTAATAGCTTTAAGAGAAGAAAGTTAACCCAGAATGAAATAAGAGAAGAAGTTAAAATACTAGAAAAAATGGGGCACAAGAGATTAGCATTAGAACTGGGAGAGGATCCAGTTAACGCACCTATAGATTATGTATTAGAAAGCTTAGATACAATATATAAAACTCAAGGAAAAGATGGTGAGATTAGAAGGGTTAATGTTAATATTGCCGCTACAACAGTTGAAAATTATAGAAAGCTTAAAGCTGCTAATATAGGAACTTATATATTATTTCAAGAAACTTATCATAAACCAACTTATGAATTAATGCATCCAAACTCTTTAAAGTCTAGTTATGAATATCACTTAACTGCTTTTGATAGAGCAATGGAAGCTAAAATTGATGATGTTGGTGGTGGAGTCCTTTTTGGACTTGCTGATCCAAAATTTGAAGTGCTTGCTCTTATGATGCATAATGAGCATTTAGAAAAAGAATTTGGTGTAGGATTCCATACTATTTCAGTTCCAAGATTAAAACCAGCAGAAGGGGTAACATTAGAAAAATTCCCTAATTTATTAAGTGATGAGATGTTTAAAAAGGTTGTTGCAATAATTAGAATTGCAGTTCCTTTTACAGGAATAATAATGTCTACAAGAGAAACTGCAGATATTAGAAGACAAGCTTTAAAGTTTGGGGTAACTCAAGTAAGCTCAGGTTCTTCTACAGGAGTTGGAGGTTACAAATCAAGAGAGCAGGGAGAAAGTGTTGAACAGTTTAAAACATCAGATGAAAGAACTCCAATTGAAGTTTTAAATTGGTTATTAGATGAAGGATATATTCCCAGTTATTGTACTGCATGCTATAGAAAAGGAAGAACTGGAGAAACATTTATGGGACTTGCTAAAACTGGAGAAATACAAACAATGTGTGAACCAAATGCTTTAATGACATTAATGGAATATGTTTTAGATTATGGAGATGAGGATACTTGTAAAAAAGCTGAAAATATAATCTATAAAGAGGCTGAAAAAATTAATAATCCTAATATTAAAAAATTTATAACTGAAGGTATTGTAAAATTAAAAGAAGGGCAAAGAGATTTATATATTTAGAGGTAACAATTATGAATAATACGCCAAATTCTAATAGAAAACATATAGCAGTCTTCGGAAAAACAAATGCAGGAAAATCCTCATTAGTTAATAGTATTTTAGGTCAAAATGTATCTTTAGTTTCTGATATTGCTGGAACTACAACAGATCCTGTACTTAAAGCAATGGAACTTATTCCATTAGGACCAGTTTTATTTATAGATACAGCAGGACTTGATGATAAAAGTGAACTCGGTGAATTAAGAGTAAAAAAATCAAAGGAAATGTTAAAACGAGCTGATTTTGCTTTATATGTAATGGATGCTAATGATTTAGATTTTAATGCGTTTAAAAAAATGAAGCTTGAGTTTAAAAAATATAATATTCCTTATTTGTTAGTTATAAATAAAATAGATAATATATCTAAGGAAAATTTAAGATTAATAGAGAGTGATTGTAAAGATGCTTTATTTGTGTCAACTTACAATAGAGAAGGTATAGATAAATTAAAAAATGAAATTATCTCTAAAATAAAGGAAGATGAAGATGAATTACCTATAATAGGTGATTTAGTTCCCTATAATGGTAAAGTTGTATTAGTAGTTCCTATAGATTCAGAAGCACCTAAAGGAAGAATAATTTTGCCACAAGTTCAATGTATTAGAGATTGTTTAGATAATGGAATAAAATGTTATACCGTTAGAGATACAGAGCTTGCTTCAGCTTTAGAAGATATAAAAGATATAGACCTAGTGGTTACAGACTCTCAAGCTTTTAAAAAGGTTAGTGAAATAGTTCCAAAGGATATTAAACTTACTGGTTTCTCTATTCTTTTTGCAAGGCATAAAGGGGATTTAGAATCTTTTGTTGATGGTGCTAAAAGTATTGATAAATTAACTAAAGATTCGAAAATATTAATTTCTGAAAGTTGTACCCATAATGTGTCACATGAAGATATAGGCCGAGTTAAAATACCAAAATTACTAAATAAATATGTAGGTCATCAATTGACTTATGAGTATAGAGTAGGACATGATTTTCCAGAAGATATTAGTAAGTATGATTTAATAATTCACTGTGGAGCTTGTATGATAAATAGAAAGACTGTAGTTAATAGAGTGAATTTTTGTAAAGAAAAAGGTGTACCTATAACTAATTATGGAATAACTTTGGCATTTTTAACTGGAATATTAGATAGAAGTTTAGAATGTTTTAAATAATTAATCATGTTCAAGATCTAATTTTATTAGATAAATATACTTATTCTATTTTAAGTAGAAATTTATAAGTTAATAGGCTATTACTAAATTAATTTTATTAGTTTAGTAATAGCCTTTTATTAATTGTATTCTAATAGCCATTATATGAACATAATGAAGAATATAGTTAATATTAGGATAATATACTTAATATAAAAATATACTATTTGGAGGTAATATGGAGGTATATATTAGAGTTGCTATAATAGCAGTGGCAGTTATTATTGGTCTATTATTCTTATTTTGGTTAATAGGTTTAAGAATTATAGACAATGATAAGGTTGGTATAGTAGAAAAATGGTGGAGTACTAAAGGATCATTAAATGAGCAAATTATTGCTTTAAATGGAGAAGCAGGCTATCAACCTGAATTATTAAGAGGTGGTATGCATTTTAGAACCCCATTAATTTATAAAATACATGTTGTGCCATTAGTTACTATACCACAAGGTAAAATAGCCTATGTATTTGCTAGAGATGGTAAGCCACTTAACCCAACACAAACCTTAGGTAAAGTTGTTCAAGAAAGTAATAACTTTCAAGATGTTAGAGGATTTTTAAATAATGGTGGTCAAAAAGGACCTCAAAGGGGAATTATACGGGAAGGTACTTATGCTTTTAATCTAGCACAGTTTGTAATTATTACAGATACAGTTACTTATTGTTTAAAAACTGGTACTAAAGCAGAGCAAGAAACATTAAAAGCAATGGCAAAGCTTATTCATGAAAGAAAAGGTTTTGAGCCAGTTATTATTAAAGGTAATGAGGACTTAGTTGGAATAGTTACTGTGCATGATGGACCATCCTTAGGAGGAGAAAATATAATTTCTCCTACAGTTGCTGATGATGCACAAGATCCTAATTATCATAATAACTTTCAAGATATTGATGCATTTTTAAGGGCAGGCGGATTTAGAGGAAGGCAATATCAAGTATTAGCAGATGGTACTTATTTTATAAATAGATTATTTGCAACTATTGAATATATACCTAAAGTAATAATTCCAGTAGGTTTTGTTGGAGTTGTTGTTTCATATACAGGTTCTAAAGGAGAGGATTTTTCAGGAGTCGATTACAAACATGGAGAGCTTGTAAAAAAAGGTTATAGAGGTGTTTGGAATGAACCTTTAATGCCAGGAAAATATGCTTTTAATACTTATGCTGGTAATATTATTAAGGTTCCAACTACCAATGTAATATTAAAATGGATTTCTAATCAAATTGGAAATCATAAATATGATGAAAATCTTAAAGAAGTAAGCTTAATTACAAAAGATGCTTTTGAACCTAATTTACCTTTATCTGTAGTATTCCATATAGATTATAGAAAGGCACCACTTGTTATTCAAAGATTTGGTGATATTAAAATGCTTGTTGATCAAACTTTGGATCCTATGATATCAGCATACTTTAAAAATGTTGGACAAACTAAGACTTTAATACAATTAATTCAAGAAAGAAATGAAATTCAAGCTCAAAGTTCATTAGAAATGAAAGAAAAATTTGAACATTATAATTTAGAACTTGAAGAAGTATTAATAGGTACTCCAGCAAGCCCAAAATCAGGTAATGAAATAGAAACTATCTTAACTCAATTAAGAAGTAGACAAATTGCAAGAGAAAAGCTTCAAACTTATGAAACACAACAAAAAGCTGCTGAAAAGGAAAAAGAATTAAGAGAAGCAGAAGCTGTTGCAAAACAACAAACTACTTTAACTGAATCAGATATTAATATAAAAATTCAAGAGAATCAAGGTAAAGCAGAACTTATGAAAGCTAGACAAGATGCAGAAAAAATTCAAAAACTATCTGAAGCTGATGCTTATAAAGTAAAAAAAGAATCTGAAGCTGAAGCTTTTAAAATTAAAATTACAGCAGAAGCTGAGGCGGATAAAGAAGCTAGAGTTGGTATTTCAAAAGCTATTGCTGCAAAGGAACAAGTTAATGCTTATGGTGGACCACAATATAAAGTTATAAGTGATGTTATGTCATCTTTTGCAAATGCAGTTAAAGAAGGTAAAATTGATATAGTGCCTAAGACTTTAGTTAATGCTAATAGCGATAAAGAAGGTTTAGGGGTAAATGCTTTTGAATCTATGTTAATGCTTTTATTAAGTGAAAAACTATCAACAGAAGAAGTAAATGAAAATATAGATACACCAGAAGAAATTAGAAAGTTAAGAGATGAAATTTTAAAAGAAATATCTAAAGTAAAAGATTCTAGTAATGAAGTTGAACCTACAAACAAATAACAAAAATAATACTATTCAAACTTATATTTAAATAAAGTTATTTAATTTAAGATATAAGAATTACACTTAATATTAGGTAATTTTTATATCTTAAATAATCACTACTATAAATATTATTTTAATAACTATATTTAAATAATATTTATATAATATTCTTTAAGTGAAGAAATAATAGACTCATCAGGTAATTTATCTGTAATTATTCCATAGAAATCTAGTAAATTAGAAAATTTAAAAGCACCATTTCTTTCAAATTTTTCATTAAGCATAACTAAAAACAACTTATCAGATATATTAGTTATAGCTTTTTTGGTAGCAGCATCTTCTGATTTAGCAGTACTTATAGTACCATCTCTAAGATCTACTCCAGTACATCCTATAAATGCTTTATTACATCTATAGTTTTTTATTTGCTCAATAGCATGAGATCCTATAGTCCCACCAACATATGGATCATAATCTCCACCAATAAATATAAACTTTGTTGCTAATTCTGTAGTAATTAATGAAGAAATTTCAAACATATTTGTTATTACATTTAAATTCATATTATTTTGAACTATTAATTTAGCAATCATGAAAGAAGTTGTTGATGAATCTAAAAAAATAGTGTCATTATCAGATAATTGCTCAAATGCTTTTTTAGCAACTGTTTCTTTTAAATCAATATTTTCAATTATACGATTACTAAAACTTTTTATTTTAATACCACTATCATTTATACTTATAGCTCCACCATAAGTTCTACGTAATAAGTTTTTCCTTTCTAAAACCTTTAAGTCTTTTCTTATCATACTTTCACTTACATTAAATTCTTTACTTAAATCTTTAACAAGTATTTTACCATTTTCATTAAGTAAATCTAAAATATATTTATGACGTTCTTCAGTAAACATTTTAAAACTCCTTTATATATGTTATATTATATTATTTTATTCTTTTATTCTTTGTATAAATGTAGCAATTAATTCCTATTTATTCTCATTCTATTATAAAATTATAATATAGTCAATTGACAGCAGGTAGTAAGTGGGATAAAATAGGAATGAAAAGGAATGGAGGGATTTCATGAAAAAAGCTATATTTTTTGATATTGATGGAACATTAATTGAGTGCTTCGGTGGAATAGTTGATATGTCTGAAAAAGTTAAAAATGCAATTTACTCATTGCAAAAAAAAGGTCATTATGTTTTTATTGCAACAGGAAGACCTTATGCATTTTTAAGCCAAGCTATATTAGATTTTGGTTTTGATGGATTTATACTAGCAAATGGCGCTCAAGTAATGTTAAATAATGAAATTATTCATAGTGAATATATTGATAAAGGTTTTCTAAATGACTTAGTAGAAGAGTTTGAAGAGCTAAATATTCAATATATTTTACAAGATAAGAAGTATTCTTATCTAAAGGAAGAATTTAAAGAGTTTTATAATTTCTTTGAAAGTGTAAATGTTTCTACAAACTTATTTATAAGAGATTATGTATTTGAAGATATAAATGCTTATAAAATAGAAATGTTATGTCCTAATGAAGAAGTTGCAAACACATGCCTTGAAATAGTAAAGAGAAATGAAGATTATGATTACGTTAGTAGTATAGATGCAAAATCATTTGAACTTTACTCAAAGAAAAATACTAAAGCAACTGCAATATTAAAGGTTTTAGAACATTTGGATATTGATATAAAAAATAGTTATGCTTTTGGTGATGGAAAAAATGACATAGAAATGCTTTCAACAGTTGGTTGTGGTATAGCTATGGGAAATGCTTCTGATGAAGTTAAAAAATATGCTAAAGAAATTACTGATACAGTATTTAATGATGGTGTAGCTGTAGGAATTGAGAAGTTTATACTTTAAGTAAAAGTATTTTTGTTTGATATTTTAGTAGTAACTTTTTATTAGTTTTAAATATATTATAAACTAAAGAACCTGTACATAGGAGAGAGTTAAGTAAGGTAAGCAGTTATGTTTATAATTATAATATAATTAGCGAAGAAGGATTAAGTGAATTTTTCATATAAAGGATGGCTATTAAGCTCATCCTTTATATTTTATTTAAAGAATGTCTTGAGGCATAACAATAAGCGTTTCATTCAATATTTCCACTAAAGTTTCTTTCTTTACATTAGAGGATGATAAAAGTTGTTTAAATTTTCTACTTCCTTTTTGCCCTTGAAATAAACTTTGAAGTGGAGCAGCTAAGGAATGAACATTACTTCCTTTTTCAAGTTCTTCTTTAACATAAGGAATATATGATTTTATTATTTCACCTCTTGAAATAATTTTAGCATTTTTATCATTAATCCTATTTAAATTAGCTAAAAGATAACAATCTTCATAAGAAGCTCTACCTATCATGACTCCATCAACTTTAGTAAGAGCATCACTAATTGATTCTAGTGTTTTAAATCCACCATTAATTTCTATATTTAAATACTCAAAATCTTTTTTTAATCTATAAACCATATCATAATCAAGTGGAGGAATTTCCCTATTATCTTTTGGACTTAAACCTTTTAAAATTGCAGAACGAGCATGGACTGTGTATCTATCTGGTCTTGCTTTAGAAACAGTATCTAAAAACTCTAATAAATCTTCGTAACCTTCCATTATAATTTTATTATTTTTACCTTCAATTACATCAGTTCCATCAATACCTATTCTATGTTTTATAGTTACTGGCTTATTAGTTGCTTCCTTCATAGCTGAAAGAATTTCATAAACTAAGTTTTTATCTGCCATTAATGCTGCACCCATTAAATTTCCTGATACTCTATCTGATGGACAGCCACAGTTTAAATTTATTTCAGAATAATTATAACTTTCAGCAAGTTTAACAGCTTTATATGCATCTTCAGAACTAGACGCTGCTATTTGTAGAGCAACAGGACCTTCTTCTTCTCTAAAGTAAAGAATTCTATCTAAATCCCCATTAATTATTGCTTGAGCTGTAACCATTTCTGTATAAAGGAGAGCACCTTTATTCATAAGCCTACAAAAATATCTAAAATGTCTATGTGATTTATCTACCATTGGAGCAATGCTTATTTTAGGTGTTTGTATATTTGAAATATATTTTTCCATCATTTGTTTCCTTTCAATATATAATTAATTAGTTTTAATTATAACACATAAACATTTAATGGTCTGTATCTTATTAATTAAACTCACTAGTAAACGTATGTCCTTTTGTTATTGATATTATTCTTTTAGCTATAATTGAACTTACAATACATGATGCAGCATCTCCTGGAATAAATACAAGACAACAATAGAATACTACTGCACTTACTGTAATAGGTGAATTTAAATAATAATTAGCTATAACATAGTAATATGTCATTCCTATAAGATAAACTATTGTAAGACCAATAAAACTTGCTATTAATAAAGTTTTTAATGAAGAATTTTTCTTTCTATGTGCAATATACCCAGTAATATATGTTCCAATTAAAAATCCTATAAGATAACCAAAGGTTGGTTGAAAAATATAGCTTGGGCCACCACCTTGAGTAAAAACTGGAAGACCAACTAAACCTATAAGTATATATATTCCAACGGAAATAGCACCAAGTCTTGGACCAAGTAATAATCCTGCTAATGTAGTAAATAGAACTTGTAGTGTAAAAGGAACTACAGGAATTGGAATTTTAATAAAAGCACCAACTGCAATTAACGCAGCAAAAAGTGAACATAATATAAGTGATTTTGTATTTAATTTATTCATATTAATTTATCCCCCTAATAGTTACTTCACCAGAATTTAAAATTTTAATAGATCCATCATCATGTTCTACAATTAAAGAACCATCATTGTTTATATCAATAGCTTTTCCATTTAAAGATATTCCAGCTGAAGTATATTGAATATTCTTATTTAAAGTAATACTTCTCTTTTTATACTCAGTTATAAAATCATAGCTTTTTATTTTAGGAATCATAGTTAAAATATTGTTTATTATTTCAGCACAAAGCATATTTCTAGTAACACCATTGCTATTTCCTTTGAAAATTGATCCAGCAATTTCTTGAAGTTCTTTTGGAAAATTATTTTTAGGAATATCAAAATTAATTCCTATTCCTAAAATTAAATAATCAATAGTTCCACTTTCAAAGTTAGTTGAAGCTTCTGTTAATATACCTCCAACCTTTTTATTATCTATAAAAATATCATTTATCCATTTAATTTGACTTTGTACATTAGTAACTTTATAAATTGCGTTACATATAGCAACACATGAAGAAGTTGTAATTAATACAGAATCCATTGCAGTTAAGTTAGGTCGTAAAATCATACTCATATAAATACCAGTATTAGCAGGAGAGTAGAAGCTTCTTCCTAATCTACCTTTACCTGAAGTTTGTTCTTCTGAAATTATAGTAGTTCCATGTTTTGCACCAGTCAATGCAAGATTTTTAGCTAATTCATTAGTAGAAGTTATTGTTTTATGGCTATATATTTCTATATCTGATAATTCTTTATTTAAATATAGAGCTATACCTTCTTTAGAAATAATATCAGTATCAGTTGCTAATGAATATCCTTTATTTGTAACGGCATTAATAACATATCCCTCATTTCTAAGTGCATTGATAGCTTTCCAAATTGAAGTTCTTGATAAATTAAGAGTGTTTGCTATATAAGCACCTGAAATAGTTTTTCCTTTGTTCTCTTCTAAAACTTTTAAAACACTATTTTTTAATAACATAAATTACCTCCTTAAAGATAGTATATTGATTGTAAAATATTTTGTCAATCAAAATATTTTTAAAGGTTGACAATCCTTTTAATCCTTCTAAAAAGATAATTATTATATGGAATAATACAATAAAACTACTAGTAAAAATAGAATATAAAATATTTAAATTACTATTATTTTAGAGATTATGAATGAAAGGATTTTTTATATTAAGGTATGATAAAGAAAAGATTTGTAATTAAAATTGATAATAGCACTAGAAAATTGCCATTTGAAGGTGAGCCCAACAGTATAATTGATTTGGTTGCCGATAATAAAGTAAAACAAAGAAGAATATATGGAGAAAATGGTAAAGTATTAAAAGATATAGATACTTCTAATCATAATAAACCTAAATTTCATCCAATGGGTGCTCATAAACATATTTATAATCATGATAATGATTGTAAACCTCATGGAAGTATTGAAGATTTAACAGAAGAGGAAATCAATCAAAATAAAGATATTATAGTTGAAGGAGTAAATCATTATTATGTTAAACAATTATAAATTTTATATTTTTATGTTTTAGAGGTGAGCTTATGAAAGACCTTGTAATAATGAACTTTTCTCGTATATATGAACATGAAAGTTTTTTTAAAAATAAAGAGTATCAATGGATTGATTGTACAAAAATTAATGGTACAACTGGATATTGTGATAAAGTAGCTTTTAATACTTTAAAAGAAAAGATAAATAATATTAGTCCAGAAGGAATTCATTTTATAGATTCAGGGAGCTATCATTATATTACTACTTTATGGACAAGCAAGATAAAAAAAGAATTTGTGCTTGTGGTTTTTGATCATCATTGTGATATGCTAAAACCAATGTTTGGAGATATTTTATCATGTGGATCTTGGATAATGAATACTTTAGATTATAACAATTACTTAAAAAAAGTAGTATTAGTTGGTTTAAGTAAAGAACAAAAAGAGATGATTCCAAGTGAATATTTAAATAAAATATTTTGTATATGTGATTATGATTTATTAAATATGACTGAATTAGATATTTTAAATATTATTGGCAAAAAATATCCAGTTTATATTTCAATCGATAAAGATGTATTAAACAAAAGCATTATAAATACATCATGGGAACAAGGAAGTATGGACTTAGATAACCTAATGAATATTATTAGTATTATTATTAAAAATCAAATAGTAATTGGTTTAGATATTTGCGGTGAAAGTGATTTTATTAAAGTTAAGGATATTAAAACAAGTGATTATATTAATAAAAAACTTCTGAATTTATTATTTAAGGAGCTTTAAAAGATTTTCTTATAGTATAAACAGAGTTTTATCTTAAGTTAAAATTGATGAAAAGTTAACATTTTATATGATGTTATGTAAAAATTTATGGTTATAATTAAAAGTATATTATATTTTAGGAGGCATTATTAATGGAAAGCATGGTAAAGCGTAATTACTTAGAAATATTAAAAACTTTTTTATAGCTTTGGTATTTTTAGGAATAGGGTCATTCATTGGTATTAATTTCATTCCACTAACGTTAAGATATTATTTAAATATAGCATTTTTTATATTAGTACTTATTTCTGCTTTTACAAGAAGAGGGGGATTTGTTAGAAATAAAGTAAGTATGAACATATATGCATTTATTCTAGGAATACTAACTGGATCAACTTATATTTATTATTTTTATAATTTAGGAGCAACACTCTTTATTTCTGTAATTATTGGCGTAGTTTTAATATTTGGATTATCATATATAATAGCCGCAAATCAAAAGGATGAAAATATCTTCAAATTAGGTCCAATTGTGACTGTAGGAATTTTAGTATTATTAGTTTTAGAGTTTATAAATATATTTTTCTTTAAGTTTGGTACATTTGATTTAATAATTTCTGCTATTGGAATTTCAATTTATTCTATTTATGCTTTAATAATTATGAAGTCAGTTCAAAATAGCTGTAAATATGGACTACTTTCAGAAACTGAAATAGTTAATTTTGCATTTTCAATTTTTATTAGCTTCTTAAATTTATTAGTTGATTTATTGAGATTTGTTTCAATTTTAAAAAATGATAATTAAATTAATTTTGACTTTTCTTTAGAAAATTTTGTATAATATAATTATAGAAAATATTTTAATTGAATTTAATTATTTAAAGATTAACACAACGCGTAGTTTATTGATTAGGAACGTAAGTCCAGTTGTCAGTAACTATGCGTTTTTATTTTAAGGAGGTATTTTATGTTTTCTACTAATGATTATATTATTTATGGTAATACAGGTATATGCAAAATTGAATCTATAAAAGAAATGAAATTTGGAAATAATCCTACAAGAAAATACTATATAATAAAACCTGTTTATGGGGAGAAAGAAACTATCTATTCACCTATTGATAATACTGCTATAAATATTAGAAAAATTATGAACTTAGATGAAGTTAAAGAATTGATTAATGAAATTCCAAAACAGGATACTATTTGGATAGAAGATATTTCTGATAGAAAAGAGAAGTACAGTGAAATAATAAAAGGTGGAAATAGGCATGATCTTGTTAAATTAATTAAAACATTATACTTAAAAAAACAAGAAAAAGCCAAGGAAGGTAAAAAGCTAATGATTGGTGATGAAAAGCTAATGCAAGAAGCAGAAAAAATTTTACATCAAGAATTAGCATTAATTTTAGATATTAAACCTGAAGAAGTTGCACCATTTATAACAAGTGAATTGAAAGAGTAAAATAAAAAAGTGATTGTATTTATTTAATACAGTCACTTTTTTATTTTATTACTTTAAAGCATTATTTGCAAAACCAACCATAACTTCTAAATATTTTTCAATATCCTCTTTAGGTATACCATCAGTAATTTTATTAATAAATTCAATCTGCATTTTTTGTAACTTAATTACTAAAGGTTTTGATTTTTCTGTTAACTTCAAATGTTGACATCGTCTATCATTTTTATCTATATATATTTTTATTAGCTCTTTATCTAATAATGGTTCAACAGCTTTTGATACATATGCTTTAGAAAAGCCTTTTAATTTTGCAATATCCTTTGCAGTATCGCAAGCAGGATTATTATATAAAAAGGCTAAAATATCAGCTTCTGGTTTTGTTATTCCACATTCATCAGCCGCTTTTGTAGATAAATTATAATATAAATCATTTATATGTTTTATAGAATATAGTATTTTTGTTATATCAAAATTAGTTTTCATTATACCCTCCAAATAGTTGACATCTAAACAGTTTCTATGTAAACTATTTTATAGTTAATACAATCTATTGTCAATTTTATTTATTATTTTTCAAAGGAGAATGAGATTATGCAACAAAATCAAACAGAAGAATTAGGAACATGTAGCGTCGGTAAATTATTATTTAAATTAGCACTTCCTGCAATTGCCGCACAAATTATTAATTTGCTTTATAATTTAGTGGATCGTATGTATATTGGTCATATTGCTGAAGTTGGTAAATTAGCTCTTACTGGTGTTGGAGTATGTTTACCTTTAATTATGATTATATCTGCCTTTGCTGCATTAGTTAGTATGGGAGGAGCACCAAGAGCATCTATTTTTCTTGGAAAAGGAGATGTTGATAACGCTGAAAAAACTCTTGGAAATTCATTTACTTTACTTATAATAGTTTCCATTATCCTAACTATTATATTTCAATTTTTTGCAAAAGATATGCTTTTAATATTTGGAGCTAGTGAAAATACAATAAGTTATGCAATAAGTTATATGAAAATATATAGTTTAGGAACAATATTTGTTCAATTAACATTAGGACTTAATGCATTTATAAGTGCTCAAGGCTTTGCTAAAATAAGTATGTTTACTGTTTTAATTGGAGCAATAAGTAATATTATTCTTGATCCAATTTTTATTTTTGGATTTAATATGGGTGTGTCTGGTGCTGCATTAGCTACTATAATTTCTCAATCATTATCTATGATATGGATACTTGTATTTTTAACTGGTAAGAAAACTACATTAAAGATTAGAAAGAAAAACTTACGTTTATCAAAAAATATTATACTTCCATCAATAGCACTTGGATTAGCTCCATTTATTATGCAAGCTACTGAAAGCCTAATTGCCGTTTGCTTTAACTCATCACTTTTAAAGTATGGTGGAGATATAGCAGTTGGAGCAATGACAATACTTACAAGTGTAATGCAATTTTCTATGTTACCACTTACAGGTTTAACTCAAGGTGGACAACCAATCATAAGTTATAATTATGGTGCTAAAAATGCAGAGAGAGTAAAAAAAGCATTTAAATTACTGCTTATTGCATGTGTCGTATATTCAACTATATTATGGGCTGGAGCAATGTTTGTACCAAAAGCTTTTGTATTAATATTCAATAATGATCCAGAGCTTATAGAGTTTACTATTCCAGCACTTAGAATTTATATGGCTGTATCTTGTATTTTTGGTGTACAAATTGCATGTCAACAAACATTTATTGCATTAGGAAATGCTAAAACATCATTATTTTTAGCATTACTTAGAAAAGTAATATTATTAATACCTCTAATTTATATAATGCCGATTTTTATGGAAAATAAAACAACTGCGGTATTTACAGCTGAACCAGTAGCTGATATGTTAGCAGTTACAACTACTGCTATATTATTTATAATACAATTTAAGAAATCGATGAAAGAAATTTCTATTCCTGAAGAAAATATCAATAAGGCTAATGCATAGAAAAAAACACTTATAGCTATAAAGCTATAAGTGTTTTTTCCAGTTTGTTGAAAAACCCCCTGTTTAAAAACAGAGGGTTTTTCTATTATTAGTTGTGGATAAAATTTAATATTAAAA